>QHSC01000051.1 GCA_003220345.1 Candidatus Rokuibacteriota bacterium
GGCTTCAAGCAGATCGGCTATCTCTTCCTCGTGTCGGACGAGAAGGCGCTACGCGGGTTCGAGACACGCATCGCACTGCAGAAGCGTTTCGGCGTCGACGTGCGCGTCATCACGCCCAAAGACGCCCAGGCCATCGTGCCCGCCCTGCGCGTGGACGATCTGATCGCCGCCGTCTGGGGCCCCCAGGACGGCCTCGCCGGCCCCGCCGAGGTAACGCAAGGCTTCGCCAAGCGGGCCCGCGAGCTCGGCGCCGGCATCGTGGAGGGCGTGGAGGTGACAGCCATCGACGTTGCGGGCGGCAAGGTACGCGGCGTGCGCACCACGCAAGGCGAGATCGCATCGCCGGTGGTCGTCAACGCCGCCGGCCCCACGGCCGCGCGAGTGGGCCGGCTGGCCGGCGTCAGCGTGGCCGTCTTTCCCCGCCGTCGCCACATCTTCTTCACCGAGCCGTTTCCCGAGCTGCCCGGGCCGGTGCCGCTGACCACCGACCACGCCAGCAGCTTCTACTTCCGCAAGGAGATGGAGCAGGTGCTGCTGAGCCCCGGTGACGTGGAGGACATCGGACAGGACCAGATCGTGCCGATGGACTGGGCCAAGCTCGACGAGACCGTGACCAAGGCCGTGCACCGCCTGCCCCTGATCGAGCGCGCGAAGATCTCCGGCGGCTGGGCGGGGCTACGTCCACTCACCCCCGACGACCACGCCATCCTGGGCCCCGCGCCCGGCGTGGAGGGTTTCTTCCTCGCCGTCGGCTTCGGCGGCCACGGCTTCCAGCATTCCCCCATGACGGGCCGCATGGTGGCGGAATGGATCCTGGACGGCAAGCCCTCGATGGATCTGTCGCTGTTCAACCCCGCCCGCTTTGGCAAGGACGCTCGCCTCGGCGATGCGCACAAGGACAAGCCCGACGCCGAGTGAGCGTTACTGCACAGGGTCCAGAAACGGCGTGTCGGGGTCGCTCACGTAGAAGATCAGGACCCGGATCGGGTCGGTCACGCTGCGATTGTGGCCCGTCATCTTCACGTTCGGTGGCTCCACCATGGCCTGGCCGGCCTTGACGGTCACCGGCGCCCTTCCCTCCATCTCGAGCGTGAAGGCGCCTTCCAGGATGTAGACGGTGACCGGGAAGCGATGGGTGTGGAATACGGTCTTGTCGCCAGGCTTCAGCGTCGCGGTGAGGACGCGTATCTCCTGTCGCTCTCCCCTCGGCATGCCGCTGACCGCCTCTCGCAGCACCGGGGGATCGGGGCGTACGAGCCCGCGCTCCTGACCCACGGCGCCGCCGCTCGTCAGCGCGAGTGCCCCCAGCGCCGTGACAGGCACCATCCACTGAGTGAGCCTCCACATCGATGCGATACGCAGCATGGTGAGCCTCCTTGCGAAGCTGCTTCAGGGCCTCCGCACCGGTCGACCAGGCCGGGCATGGAGCACCAACGTCCCATCACGAACGACCGGCTCTCCGCTGACCAGGAGATGCCGGACCCCCGTCGACGGCTCCGTCGACGCCTCGTAGGTCGCTCGGTCGCGGAACGCATCCGGCGCAAAGACGACGACGTCGGCATCCGCTCCCACGGCAAGCGTGCCCTTTCGCGCGGCACCGCCAACCGCGGCCGCGAGCACGCCGGCGGGGAGCAGGCTCGCGCGGCGTATGAACTCGGCGATGCTCAGCGGGCCCTCCCCGACCAGGCGCCGGAAGGAGCGCGCGAACGTTCCCGCGGTACGCGGGTGCGTGAGGGCGCTCGGCGGCAGCGGCCACGCCCGATCGTCAGCGGCCCCTTGCCACGTCAGGGGCATCGCGTCGCTGGCCACCATGGTGTCCTCGTGGAGGAGTGACGCTCGCATCACCGCTGCGTCCGCTGCCTTCCCCTCGTCGAGGAAATGTACGATGCAGAGGCCCCCCGGATCGGCGGCGCGCAGGCGACTCAGGTGCTCGGCATCGCGTACGCGTCTATTCGTCGGCACATAGACGATGTCCGTCGGGCGGAGACCCCGCTCCGCCAGCCGCTCGGGGGCGAGGAACGCGGCCCCGATCGCCGTCATGCCGGCGCCATAGGGATACGCCTCCGTGGTGACGACCGCGCCCGCGCGGCGCACCCGGTCGACGAGGGCGAGGACTCGGTCCACGTGGCGGAGCGAGGTGCTGTTCACATGGCAATAGTGCATGTGGGCGCCGGTCTCGCTAGCGGCGCGCACGAGCTCCTCGGCGCCGTCCACACGCGCATCGGGAGCGAAGTCGACGAGGTCGCGCACGTGCGTATATGTCGGCACCCGGCTCGCCGCCGCGAGCCGCGCGACGCGAAGGTACTCCGCGGGGCTCGTCCCCGGCGCGTAGCCCACGAGCACGCCGATACCCAGGGCGCCCGCGGCCAGCTCGCTCTCCAGGAGCCCGAGGATGCGGTCCTCCTCGGCGGCGGTGGCTTCCCGCTGCCAGCCCGGGTCGGCGAAGCGGGCCAGCATCGTCGTCGCCCGCCCATCACCCCGGTGGCCGGTGAGCACCTCGATCCGGGCGGCCGCCCAGGAGGCGGAGTAGCCATAGTTCAAGGGCCGTCCCTCGACCTCTGCTCGGGTGTAGGCTGCCGCGACCGGGATCACGCCGGCCTCCAGCTCGAGTGTGGTCGTGACGCCGTCGAAGGCCTGCAGCCGATGGCCGCCCACGCTCTGCGCGTGGCTGTGCAGGTCGACGAACCCTGGCGCGACCACACAGCCCGCGCCATCGAGGATGAGGCGCCCGCGCAGGTTGGGGCCGATGGCCGCGACGCGCGTACCCTCGATCGCAAGATCCACCGACGTGTCGAGACCCTGTCCGGGGTCGATCACACGCCCGCCGCGGATCACCACGGAAAATTCGCCCATGCGCTCAGCCTCCGGCGGCCTTGATCTCGCGACGGAGCAGCCGGACAGACTGGCTGCCGCGCACGCAAGCAGAAACCTTCGCCGATCCAGGGTTGGATAACCGGTGGACTTCAGGGTCGCTCCTCAGGTAGCAGATCCTAGCGGGCGGTCACGAGACGGTCAAGGCGCCTTCTCAGCTTGAAGTGGACACGCCCCGAACGAGGCGTAGCATTTGAAACATGACGACCAGTTCATCCGAATCCGACGTCCTCGTCGTCGGCGCGGGGCCCACGGGCCTGGTGCTGGCCCTCTGGCTGACGAGGCTGGGCATCCGCGTCAGGATCGTCGACAAGACCGCGGAGCCCGGCACCACCTCACGCGCGCTGGCCGTGCAGGCGCGCACGCTCGAGCTCTACCGTCAGGTCGGCCTCGCGGACGCGGTGGTCGATGCCGGGCGCAAGGCCGTCGCCGTCAATCTCTGGGTGGCGGGAAGACAAGTCGGTCACGTCGCTTTCGGCGACATGGGGCAAGGGCTGAGCCCGTATCCGTACGCGCTGATCTATCCGCAGGACGAGCACGAGCAGCTCCTGATCGACCGGCTGACCGCGCTCGGCGTCAAGGTCGAGCGTCGCACCGAGCTCGTGGAATTCGAGGACGACGCCGGGCGCGTGGTGGCCCGTCTGAAGCGCGCGGACGGAACGCACGAGACGTGTGAGGCGGCCTACCTCGCCGGCTGCGACGGCGCGCACTCGCGCGTGCGCGAGGGCCTCGGCATCGGCTTCCCGGGTGGGACCTACGACCATCTCTTCTACGTCGCCGACGTGGAGGCCCGCGGCGCGGTGATGAACGGCGAGCTGCACGCCGCTCTGGACACGACCGATTTTCTGATCGTCTTCCCCCTGAAGCGTGACGGCCACGCGCGGCTCATCGGCACCATGCGCGAGGAGGCGGAGCGCCCGAACGAGCAGCTGTCCTGGGACGACGTCAGCAAGCGTGTCATCGAGTGGATCGGCATCGACGTGGCGCGGGTGAACTGGTTCTCGACGTATCGCGTGTATCACCGGGTCGCCGACCATTTCCGCGCGGGGCGCGCGTTCCTGGCCGGGGACGCCGCGCACATCCACAGCCCGGTGGGTGGGCAGGGTATGAACACCGGCATCGGCGACGCGGTGAACCTGGCCTGGAAGCTCGCCGCCGTCGTGCAGGGCCAGGCGCATGCCGCGCTCCTCGACAGCTACGAGCCCGAGCGCCTCGCCTTCGCGCGCCGCCTGGTCGCCTCCACCGATCGCGCCTTCACGGCCGTGACGAGCCGCGGCGCCCTCGCGAGACGCGTGCGACTGAACCTGGTCCCGCTCATCATCCCGCCGCTCTTCGAGCTCGCGGCCGTCCGGCGCCTCATGTTCCGCACCATCTCGCAGACGGCCGTGCACTATCGCGGCAGCAGCCTCAGCAGGGGAAGGGCCGGCACCATCCGTGGAGGCGACCGCCTACCGTGGGTGCCGCCGGGCTCGGCGGGCGGCGAAGACAACTTCGCGCCGCTGACCTCGCTGGAGTGGCAGGTGCACGTCTACGGCGCCGTCGCGCCGGAGCTCATCGCGCTTTGCAGTGCGCGCGGCTTGCCCCTCCACGTGTTTTCCTGGCGGCCGACGATGGCGCGAGCCGGTCTGACACGCAACGCGGCGTATCTGGTGCGGCCCGACGGTTACGTGGCCCTGGCGGAGCCGGAGGCGAGCGCGGCGAAGCTCAAGGCGTATCTGGACGAGTGGGGCGTGATCGCGGCGGCAGTCTCATCTGGGAGACCAGCCAACCACTGAGGCCGCCTGAGCAGGCAGCGTCATCTCGGTACAGCGATCCGGCCCACGACGTCGATCCCCGGCTCATTGCCAGGCTTGGGCTTGACCACCACGGTCTCGGCCTGGTCCGGCATGATCCCGACCAGTGCCTGAACCGTCAGCGCGTGCGTCACCAGCACGAGCGTTCCCGGGCCGCGCCAGCCGGCCATCATCTGCTTCAACACGACGAGCCGTTCGGGACTCCGGTCGGAGGCGGCCACGGCCCATGTATTTTCGACGGGACCGAGCGCCATCAGCCGCGCCGTCTCCAGGCAGCGGCACCAGGGAGAGGAGAGGATCTTGTCCACGATCACGCCATGCTGGCGAAAGGCCTCGCCCACCGCCCGGGCCTGCGCCCGTCCGCGCTCATCCATGTTGCGCTGGGTCGCGCAGTCGTCGATCTTGAACCCGGGCGGGTCGCCGCCGTAGCCGGGCGGCGCGTTGCCGTGACGGACCAGCGCGACATGCCCGCCCTTGGCGAGCGCGGCCCAGGCTTCATCGGACGCGGCGGCCGCCACCGGCGCGGCCATCAGCGCGACGGCCAGAGCAACGAAGGCGAGCCGGCTCATGCGCCGAGGCTACTCGGCACTGTGAGCTGACGCAAGACGGTATACTTCCCTGCCGATGCGGAGGGGGCCCATGCGACGGATCGTGATGTTCAACTGGCTGACGACGGACGGGTACTTTTCGGGACCCGACGGGAACCTGGACTGGGTCGTGCCGGACGAGGAGCAGGCCAAGGCAGCCGCGAGGGACATCGCGAACTGCGACACGGTCCTGTTCGGGCGCCGGACCTACGAACGGTTCGAGCGCTTCTGGCGGCACGCCGCCGACGACGCCTCCACCGCGCCGGACCCCCACCGCCCCGGACAACGATCCCGGGAACACCGGACGATTGCGGTGGCATTGAACGAGATGACCAAGGTGGTCTTCTCCAGGACTCTGAAGGACGTCACGTGGAACGCAGCTCACGCAGCACGGATTGATCGACGAGTATCAGCTCGCCGTCTGCCCGATCTTGCTCGGGAGCGGCCGGCCGTTGTTCAGCGATGTGACGAAGAGCCTGCGGCTGGATCTCCTGGAGACCAAAGCGTACCCGTCGGGCGATGTACTGCTTCGCTATGCGCGCTCGAAGTAGGGTAGTTCAGCGGGCCGAGGTCACGCTCCGACGCGTTGAATCCGGCCTGGAGTGGTCGACGCAATTGCGACGAGCATCGCCGGAACGAGCGGCCTAAGGTGCTGCAAACGATTGGATGCGGCATGCGTGATGACGACACCAAAGGGGAACGTCGAGATCGGCTGCTGAAATTCGATGCCACGGTCTATCGTGATCAAAACATCGTAGTGGCCGCTCATCCGGCGCAGAAGCTCGCCATTCTTGATTCCGGTCCAGCCGCGGCCGGCCACGGTATCAACAGCGTGGCCGGCGAGGTCCGAAGCGAGGTCTACGGGTAAATGCTCGTCAAGAAGGACGCGCACTGGCCAAGAGTGACGCTCGGGCGAGGTCGAGTGCGGCGATGGCCTGTTCGCGCTTCACGGAGGGAAACTGGTGGAGAAATTCGTCGAGAGTCTCGCCGCTTTCCAGATGCTCGAAGAGCGATTGAACCGGCACCCGCGTGCCGACAAAGACTGGCGTTCCGCCCAAGATGTCCCGATCGCTGTGGATGACCTCGTCGAGTCGCATCATATGGAGGGATGCTCGAATTGCAGCCCGACAAGTTCCCCAGGTGGAATGTCCTTGATCCCGCTCATATTGTTGCCCCCCACGAAAGTATATCGTGGCTCGATGTCATGGCATAGATGTATCCAATCGGAAACGCTCGCAACAGCGAGCAAGAAAACCCTCAGCCGCGCCCGGTCCGGCGAGAACGCCTTCTCCGGCGCACACACACAAGGACACGCCAGATGCCAAGCGAACCCGCGGTGAAGATCGTCGTCCCCGATGACTTTCCCCCTGCCCTCACCGGTTCCGTGGCCGAGGCGCCGCTGCAGAAGCTGGGCCAGGTGCGCGTGTTCACCGAGCGCGGGGCCGATCAGGAGCAGACCCTGATCGAGCGCATCGGCGACGCCGAGGTCGCCCTCAACATCCGCGCGCACGCCCGCTTCACCGACCGCGTACTGGCCGCCTGCCCGAAGCTGCGCCTCATCTCCATCTGGGGCGCGGGCACCGACAACGTGGACCTGGCCGCCTGCAAGACCCGCGGCGTCACCGTCACCAACACCCCCGGCGTCAACGCCCACGCCCTGGCCGAGCACACGGTCGCCCTCATGCTGGCCGTGACCCGCAAGATTCCCGCCATGGACCGCGACGTGCGCGCGGGCCAGTGGCCGCGCGGCCTCCTCACCCAGCTCGAGGGCCGCACCCTGGGCCTGATCGGCCTCGGCGCCATCGGCAGCCGCGTGGCCGTCCTCGCCAGGCCCTTCGGCATGCGCATGCTCGCCTCCACCTTCGGTCCCGACAAGGGCCGCGCCGCCGCCCTCGGCGCCCAGCACGTGCCCGTCGAGCAGCTCCTGCGCGAGTCCGACATCGTCAGCCTGCACCTGCGCCTGAGCGCCGACACCCAGGGCTATCTGGGCAAGGAGCGCCTGGCCCTCATGAAGCCCACGGCCTTCCTGATCAACACCGCCCGCGGCGGCCTCGTCGACAAGCAGGCCCTCATCGACGCGCTACGCGACAAGCGGCTCGCCGGCGCCGCGCTGGATGTCTTCCACGAGGAGCCGATCCCGCCCGGCGATCCCCTCCTGGCCCTGCCCGAGCTGGTGCTCACGCCCCACAACGGCGGCATGACCCGCGAGGTGATCGACGGGGGCGTGCTCCGGGCGGTGGAGAACATTCAGCTCTTCCTGGATGGGCGGACGCGGGACGTGGTCGTGGCGCCGCCGGTGCGCTAACCGGGCAGAACTCCGCGCCCCACGACACGCCCCTGCTCCGTGGGCAACGTGGTCTGCGCGATCGGCAATGTCGCGTAGGGGTTGCTCCCGTCCGGTTCCAGCCACGGCAACCGTACCTGGGCACGAGAAGCATTGACGCCCAGCGCGTCGCTCGCTATAACTGGCGCACTTCGGTGACGCGCGGGCGCCGCCGCCGGCCGACGGACCGACGCCCGGCCGCCGGGTCGAACGTGGAGGGAGAACCTGGACACCATCCTGCAACTGGTGCTGAACGGCGTGGCCGTCGGCTGCATCTATGGCCTGGTCGCGCTCGGCTTTGTGCTCATCTACAAGGCGACGGAGCTGGTGAACTTTGCCCAGGGCGAGCTCATGATGCTGGGGGCGTTCACCTGCTACATGTTCGTCGTGTGGTACGGCTTCGGGTACTGGGTGGCGTTCGCCGCCGCCGTGGCCACGGTGGGGCTCTTCGGCGCCGTGCTGGATACGGTGGTCCTCCGGCGCGTCCTCGGCCAGCCGCAGTTCGCCGTCGTCATGCTGACGATCGGCCTCGCCGCGATCTTTCGGAGCTTCGCGTCCATCACCTGGGGATCGGAGATCTACACGCTGCCCACCCCCTTCAGTGCGCGGACGACCCGGATCGGCGGCATCACCGTGAGCCACGAGTACGTCTCCATCATCGTCGGCACGATCGTGCTGTGCGCCGTGCTCTACGCGTTCTTCACCTACACCAAGGTTGGCGTGGCGATGCAGGCCGCCTCGCAGAACCAACTGGCCGCCTACTACATGGGTATTCCGGTGAAGCTGATGGGCTCGCTGATCTGGGCGATCGCCGCCGGGGTCGCGGCCATCGCCGGCGTGTTGTTGGCGCCCGTATCGCTGGTCGACACCAACCTCGGCTTCGTTGGACTCAAGGCGTTTGCCGCCGCCGTGCTGGGCGGCTTCGGGTCCATTCCGGGCGCGCTGGTGGGAGGGCTCACCATCGGACTCATCGAGCTCCTGTCCGGCACCTACCTGCCTCAAGGCTTCAAGGACGTGGCCGCGTATCTCGTGCTGTTGCTCGTGCTCGCGGTCCGGCCGCAGGGGATGTTCGGGACCGTCGGTCGGAAAAAGGTCTAGCGGCTCATGCGCTTCCTCTTCAAGACGTCGTACGAGCAGGATCTGACGCTCTTCGGAGACAGCGTGCAGCGGAACTGGTACGCCGCCCTGCTCGTCGGCCTGCTCGGGTTGCCGTGGCTTTTCCCCGCCTATCTCGCCGACCTCAACCTCGTGCTGATCTACGGCCTGTGCGGACTTTCCCTCATGGTGCTTGCCGGCTATACGGGCCTCGTCAGCTTGGGCCACGCGGCCTTTCTCGGCATCGGCGCCTACGCCCATGTCTACTTCGTGCAGGACGTCGGCCTGCCCTGGATCGTCGCCGTGGCGTTGGCCACCGCCTTGACGGCGGCCGCCGGCGTGCTCGTCGGGTCGCCGGCGCTGCGCATGACGGGCGTGTACCTCGCCATCGCCACGCTGGCCTTCGCCCTCATCATCCAGGAGGTGTTCACACGGTGGGACCGGGTGACCCACGGGCTCAAGGGCCGGCCCGTGGACAAGCCCGTGATCTTCGGGATCTCGTTCGCCACCGACGCGGCCTTTTACTTCCTCTGCCTCGGATTCCTGATCGGCGGGCTCTGGCTCACCCGTAATCTCCTCCGGGCGCCGACGGGCCGCGCCTGGGTCGCCATCCGGGACAGCGAGATCGCCGCGCAATCCATGGGCGTCAATCTCGCGGTGTACAAGACGATGGCCTTCTCGTACTCCGCCGGCTTGATGGGCCTCGCCGGCGCGCTCTTCGCGCACAAGATCGGCTTTCTCGCGCCGGACATCTTCGGCGTGCTGTTCTCGATCCAGTTCCTGCTCATGGTGGTGGTGGGCGGTCTCGGCAGCCTGCACGGCGCCGTGTTCGGCGCGGTGTTCGTCGCGTTGCTGCCGGTGGTGATCTCCCAGGCGCGCGATTCGGTGCCCGCGTGGATCGGCTCCATCGTCTCGGTCCTCGGTGCCGGTGCCGGCACGGCGGCGTTCCGTACCACCGATCGCCTCGTCAAGCAGCCCGGCCTGGAGCCCGGCATCTTCGGCGTGATCCTGGTGCTGTTCATCCTCTTCGAGCCGCTCGGCATCTATGGCCGGTGGGTGAAGCTCAAGGTGTACTTCTCGACCTTTCCCCTCTACAAGCGGGCCACCTTCAAGCGCCAGCGGGCGTACATGCGGTCGGAGCGGCTGCGGTGACCTTCTTCAGGGCCGAGAGCCTCAGCATCAACTTCGGAGGCGTCCAGGCGCTGGAGGATGTGAGCTTCGAGGTCGAGCCGGGCCAAGTGTTCACGATCATCGGCCCCAACGGCGCCGGCAAGACGACGGTCTTCAACCTGGTGAGCCGGATCTACGAGCCGAGCCATGGCCGGCTCGTCTTCTGCGACGAGGACATCACGGGGGTGGCGCCGCACGAGATCGCCCGGCGGGGCATCGCGCGGACCTTTCAGAACATCGAGCTGTTCGAGCACGCGACCGTGCTGCAGAATCTCCTGCTTGGCCGCCATGTGCACACGGGCTCGCGCTTTCTGGAGGAGCTGCTCTTCCTGCCGCGCGTGCGCGCGAGAGAGCTCGCGCATCGCGAGGCGGCGGAGAAGGTCATCGAGTTCCTCGATCTGCAGCCGTACCGTGACCGTCTCATTGCCAACTTGCCCTACGGCATTCGCAAGGTGGTGGAGCTGGCGCGCGCGCTGTGCACCGAGCCGAAGCTCTTGCTCCTCGACGAGCCATCCTCCGGGCTCAGTGTCGAGGAAACCGAGGACATGGCGTTCTGGATCCAGGACATCCGGAGCCTGCTCGACATCACGGTGCTCATGGTCGAGCACGACATGAGCCTGGTGAGCGCCGTCTCCGACCGCGTGCTGGCCTTGAACTATGGCCGCACGATCGCCCAGGGCACCGCGCGAGAGGTGCAGGAACAGCCCGACGTCGTCAAGGCGTATCTCGGAGGCTGACGCATGGCCGAGGGGCTGCTCGAGGTCAACAACATCGAGACCTACTATGGTCCGATCATGGCCATTCGCGGGATCAGCTTTGGCGTCCCGCGGGGCGCCATCGTCACCATCCTGGGGGCCAACGGCGCCGGCAAGACGACGATCCTCAAGACCGTGTCCGGCGTGATGGAGCCCCAGAAAGGCACGGTGACGTTCGAGGGCCGCGCCCTGCGGGGGCTGGATCCCGACAAGGTCATGCGCCTCGGTCTCAGCCATGTCCCCGAAGGGCGCGAGGTCTTCCCGCTCCTCACCGTCCGCGAAAACTTGAAGATGGGCGCCTACACGCGGACGGATGCCGGCGCCGTTGCCCAGGACATGCAGATGGTGTACGACTACTTTCCTGTCCTGGCCATGCGCGCCGAGCAGCGCGCGGGCTTGCTATCGGGCGGGGAGCAGCAGATGCTGTCGATCAGCCGGGCCTTGATGGCGCGGCCGAAGATGATGCTGCTGGACGAGCCGTCGCTGGGGTTGTCTCCCAAGCTCGTCAAGGACATCTTCGACATCATCGTCCGGATCAACCACGAGCAGGGAGTGACGATCCTCCTCGTCGAGCAGAACGCGAACATGGCCCTGCACATCGCCGACTACGGCTATGTGCTGGAAGTCGGCCGTATCGTGATGGAGGATACCTGCGCGCGTCTTCTCGAAAAGGACGACATCAAGGAGTTCTACCTCGGCATCAAGGACCAGAGCGTCCGCGGCACGCGCCGCTGGAAGAGGAAGAAGATGTGGCGATGAGAAGGGCGTACCCGCGGTGAGTGTCGCCGGGCCGCGGGCGGCGACCAGACCCGACGCGCCGACCTGGACTGTCCGGGGCCAGGGCACCTTGCCCACGCTCTTCCGCCAGGTGGTGAGGGAACGGGCCGCCCAGGTGGCCATGCGGGAGAAGAGCCTCGGGATCTGGCGCTCCATCACCTGGCGCGAATACGGGGAGAGGGCCAAGCATGTCGGCCTCGGGCTCGTCGCGCTGGGTCTGCGGCCCCGCGACGTGGTGTCGATCGTGGCCGACAACTGTCCGGAGTGGCTCTACACCGACCTCGGCACGATCTCGGTAGGCGGGGTCACCAACGGCATCTACACGACGGATTCGCCGAGGCAGGTGGAATACATCGTCAACGACAGCGGCACGCGCTTCTTCTTCGCCGAGAACGAGGAGCAGCTCGACAAGATCCTCGAGGTGCGCGCCCGCTGCCCCCAGCTCGTGAAGATCTTCGTGTACGACATGGACGGGCTGCACGGATTCCAGGACGACCAGGTGATGCCGTTCGAGGCACTGCTCGAGCTCGGCGCGCGCTACGAGCGTGACCACCCCGGCGCCTTCGATCCCCTCGTCGAGATCGCGCAGCCCGAGGATCTGGCCATCCTGGTGTACACGTCGGGCACCACGGGTCCCCCCAAGGGGGCCATGCTCAGTCACCGCAACATTCTGTTCCAGCTCGGCTATGCCGATTTCATCACTGAGCCCCGCGAAGGGGATCAGCAGCTGTCTTTCCTGCCCCTCGCTCACGTCGCCGAGCGCACGTTCAGCGTCTTCTATCCCCTCTACTCGGGCGCGACCGTGAACTTCGCGGAGAGCATCGACACCGTGCCCGAGAACATCCGCGAGGTGGCGCCGGCGGTGTTCTTCGCGGTGCCTCGGATCTGGGAGAAGTTCTACTCGTCCATGGCCCTGCGCATGCGCGAGGCGACGCCGCTGGGCAAGCTCGCCTACGGCTGGGCGATCAGGGTCGGCATGCGGATGGCCGAGCGCCGGCTCGAGGGCCGCCGGCCGACGATGTCCCTCGCGCTCCTCTATCGGCTCGCCGACGCGCTCGTGCTCGACAACGTCAAGCGCGCGCTGGGGCTCTCCCGCGCTCGCGGCGCCGTCACCGGCGCTGCCCCCATCGCGCCGGAGCTGATCAGATGGTACCTGGCCCTCGGCATCGACATGCGGGAGGTGTACGGCCAGACGGAGAACTGCGGGCTGGCCACCGCCATGCCCGCCGGCCGGATCAAGCTGGGCACGGTTGGCGTCGCGCGCCCCGGCACCGAGGTCCGCATCTCCCCGGCGGGCGAGATCCTCCTGAAAGGGCCCCACGTCTTCCTCGGCTACTACAAGAATCGCGAGAAGACCGCGGAGACGGTGACCGACGGGTGGCTCCACACGGGCGACGTCGGGTGCCTGGACGAGGACGGGTTCCTGACCATCACCGACCGGATGAAGGACATCATCATCACCGCGGGCGGGAAGAACATCACGCCCTCGGAGATCGAGAACCAGCTCAAGTTCTCGCCCTTCATCGCGGACGCCATCGTGATCGGAGATCAGCGGAAGTTTCTCTCCTGTCTCGTCATGATCGACCACGAGACGGTGGCCCAGTTCGCCCAGGAGCAGAACGTTCCGTTCACCAACTTTGCCTCGCTCTGCCGCGCGAAGGAGGTGCAGGATCTGATCGGGGGCGAGATCGAGCGGGTGAACAAGCAGCTGGCCCGGGTCGAGACCATCAAGAAGTTTCGCCTCATCGAGCAGATCTTGACCCCGGAGGACGAAGAGCTGACACCGACCATGAAGCTGAAGCGGACGTTCGTCAACAGCAAGTACAAGGATGTCATCGACGGAATGTACGCGGAGGCCTGACCGCCGCGGTGCCGGGCATGACGCACTCACACGAGGAGCGGACCATGAAGATGGTACGGGGAGCGGGCGTGCTGGTTGGCGTGCTGGCGCTGGCCGGAGCGGCGATGGCGCAGCGGGTGGAGACGCGCGGGGTGACCCCGGCGGAGATCGTGCTCGGCATGCACACGGACCTGTCCGGCCCGGCGGCGACCTACGGCGTCTCCTCATCGAACGCGGTGAAGATGCGTTTCGACGAGATCAACGAGAAGGGTGGCCTCCACGGCCGCAAGATCAAGCTGATCATCGAGGACACCCAGTACCAGGTCCCGCGCGCGGTCCAGGCCGGCGCCAAGCTGATCAACCGCGACCGGATCTTCGCCATGGTCGCCGGCCTGGGCACGCCCATGAACAATGCCCTGTTCAAGGACCAGCTCGACGCCGGCGTGCCGAACCTGTTCCCGCTGTCGGCCGCGCGCTCGATGTTCGAGCCGTTCCACAAGCTCAAGTTCTACGGCGCCGCCACCTATGTCGACCAGGTCCGCGCGGGGATCAGCTACTTCGTGACCAAGAAGGGCAAGAAGGCGGTGTGTGCCATGTACCAGGACACCGACTTCGGCAAGGAAGTGCTGGACGGTATCCAGGTGCAGGTCGAAAAAATGAAGATCAAGCTCGCCGAGACCACCACGCACAAGCCGACCGACCAGGACTTCACGGCACAGATCACCAAGCTCAAGGCGGCGGGCTGCGACCTCGTGGTGCTCGGCACGATCGTGCGCGATTCGATCGTGCCGTATTCCACGGCGCGCAAGATCGGCTGGACCGACGTGGACTTCCTCGGGTCGGCGGCGAGCTACGATCTCTTTGTTGCCGCGGCCCAGGGCGGCGTCACGGAAGGGCTCTACGCGATGGGCCTGACGGACATGCCCTATCGGGACACGCTCAGCCCCGCCGCGCAGGCCTGGTTCGACCGTTACAAGGATCGGTTCAAGGTCGAGCCAAACATCGGTGCCGTCTACGGCCATGTCGCGGCCGATCTGACCGCGGTGGCGCTCGACAAGGCGGGCCCGAACCTGTCCCTCGACAGCTTCGTCAAGGCGCTGGAGTCGATCAAGGGCTACCGGGACATCTTCAACGGACCGGAAGTGAGCTTCGGTCCCGACAAGCACCAGGGCGCCAGCTCGTCGTTCCTGGCGGTGGTCAAAGGGGGACGCTGGGTCCGCCTGACCGATCCGCTCACGTTCTGAGTCCGATCCGCGGTACGGAACGCCTTGACACCGGGGGCACTCATGCAGATCGAGCCCGCGTTGCTTTTCTCGCGTGAGGAGTTTGCGGAGCGTCTCGATGCGGTCCGCGTCGAGATGCGCCGACGCGGGATCGAGGTCCTCCTGATCGACGAGCTGGAGCATCTCTTCTACATCGCGGGCTGGCACGCCTCCGGATCGAGGTACCACGCGTGCATCGTCCCCGTGGACGGTGACCCGATCATGATCCTTCGCCGCCTCGACGAGCCCGGCTTCCTCGAGCGGACCTGGCTGCACGACTATGTGCTTTGTGACGATGCCGACGATCCGATCGAGGTCCTCGCCAGGACCCTGGAGCGGAATGGCTGGAGCCGGCGCCGCATCGGGGTCGAAACGGACTCCCACTATCTCCCGGTGCAGCGCTACGAGGCGATCAAGGCGGCGCTGCCGAAGGCCACCTTCCTGGATTTCGCGAGCGTGCTCTGGGAACTGCGGCTTCGGAAATCACCGCAGGAGATCTCCTACCTCGCCCTGGCGGCGTCGATTGTCGACCGAGCGATGGCGGAGGCGGTGGCCGCCGCCGGCGAAGGACGGACCGAGCGTGACGTCGCCGCGGTCGCGAGCGCAGCCTTCATCCGGCTGGGAGCCGACACGGGGCGAACCGGTCCCATCACCTCGGGTCCTCGCTCGGGCTCCCTGCACGGCAGTCTCGGAGGGCATCGATTGGCCGCGGGCGACATCCTGCACATGGAGCTGGTTCCGACCGTCAACGGGTACAGCGCGAGACTCATGCGCCCGACCGTCATTGGCTCGCCCTCGAAGGAGCAGGAGGAGACCGCGCGAACGCTCATCGAGATCCAGGACCAGCAGATCGCCGCCATGAAGCCAGGGGCGGTCGCCCGAGACGTTGACCGGATCTGTCGAGCGCAGGTGCTCGCGGCTGGGCTCCGCGACACGTATGACAACTTCACCGGCTACACGCTGGGGTACTATGGCGGCGCCTACTGGGTTCCGCGGACGAGCGACTTCACGCGCGCCTTCCTCCCGACCGCTGAGTGGGTGCTCGAGCCGGGCATGTGCTTTCACATGTACACGGGCGCCCGCGGCATGGCGTTCAGTGAAAGCGTCCTCGTGACGGAACGAGGCGCGCAGCGCCTCACACAGCTGGACCGCACTCTCTTCGTTCGGTAGCGGCGACCTACTTGGGCGGGTGGGGTTCCTTGGCCACGGGCGTCCCGCAGCGGGGGCAGTGGCTCCAGCCGGCCTCGAGCGAGCCCTTGCAGTAGGCGCACGCGAGGACGGTTTGGGGATCCGCCGTGGCGGCGGGTTGCGGTTTCGGCGCGGGCTCCTCCTCCGATTCCGCTCCGATCCCCTTCTTGAACTCCTTCATGGATCTCCCGAGCGATTTCGCAAGGTCCGGGAGCTTGCTTCCTCCAAACAGCACGAGGACGATCAGCAGGATGACGAGAAGCTCCTGGGCCCCCAGACCAAACATGCTCAGTCTCGACTTCCGCCCTGGAAGCGCAGCAGGATCAGGAAGAGGTTGATGAAGTTGAGATAGAGCGACAGGGCGCCTACCACCGCATACGAGCCGCCCTGGCCCGCGGGGATCGTCAGCGCCATTTGCTTCAGCCGCTGCGCGTCCCACGCCGTGAGACCGGTGAAGACGATCACCCCGACGACGGAGATCAGAAACTGCAGGGCCTCGCTGTGCCAGAAGATACCCACGACCGACGCGAGCACCAGCCCGATCAGGCCCATGAATAAGAAGTGCCCGGCCCCGGCCAAGCTTCGCGTCGTGGTCGAGCCGAAGAGGGCGAGTGCGCCAAACATCCCCGCCGTGACCACGAACGTCGTCGCGATCGAGGCGCCCGTGTACATGAGCAACACGAGCGACAGCGTCACCCCGTTCAGCGCGGCGTAGAGCACGAAGAGTCCCATGGCCGTGCTCGGCGCGAGCCGGGAGACGCGAGCGGAGAGATAGAAGACCAGCCCCAGCTCGGCAAGGATGAGCCCGAAGAACAGCAGCTGGTTCGACGCGATCGCCCGGACCACCGTGGGCGATCCAGCCACCGTGAAGGCGACGAAGGCGGTCACCCCCAGGCCAGCGCACATCCACCCGTAGACACTTCGAAGGAAAGCGCTGACGCGCTCGGCGTCGGCTCCTGCCGTCAACGAGGTCGAGGCAGGCACCGGATTGAAGTCGGCCATCGTGCTACCTCCTTGGAGGCTCTGGTGACACAGCCGTCAACGCATAGCGTACTCCGAGTCGGAGCGTTTTGCCTCGAGTCGCGCCTCACGAAGACGGGCTCTCGAGACTCCCCAGCCGTGCTGACTCCAGCCAGAGGCGCCTGGCTGCCGCGTCGTCCTGGGCTTCCTTCGAGGGCGTGGCGGGGTGGCACTTGTAGAAGTAGGCGCCGCTGACGTGAGCCACCTCGGGGGAAGAGGCGAGGTAGACGATCGTGTCCGCCCCTTTCTCTTGCGAGATGGCGAACAGCTTTGCCACGCGGACGACGTAGGAGAACAGGCCGCCGCTCTGATCCGCGAAGCGAGTGGCGACAAATCCTGGATGGAGACTGTTGGCGGTGACGCCAGTGCCGGCCCAGCGACGCGCGAGCTCACGCGTGTACAGGATGTTGCAGAGCTTGGAGCGTCCATAGACCTTGAATCCGCGATAGCCGTGAGTCGATTGCAGGTCGTCGAAGTCGAGCCGGGCGCGCTCGTGGGCGGCCGAGGCCGTGTTGACCACCCGCGCGGGCGCCGAGGCGAGCAGGCGCTCGCGCAGGCCGTGCGTCAGCACAACATAGGCCATGTGATTGGTGGCAAAGGTGAGCTCCAGGCCGTCCTCGGTCACCTGACGGGAGCCGAACAAGGCCCCCGCATTGTTGATGAGGACGTCGATGCGCGTCTCTGCCGCGGCGATCTCGGCCGCCACCCGCTTCATCTCGACGAGCCGAGAGAGATCGGCATAGTGAATGCTGTGCGAGATGCCGGGAGCGTGCTCGCGCAGGCGCGCCAGCATCGCCTGCCCGCGGACCTTGTCGCGGGCCACCAGCACCAGGCGCGCGCCCATGCCGGCCAGCCGCTCCGCCGCGACCTGCCCGATCCCCGAGGTCGCCCCGGTGATGACGATGACTTTCCCTTGCATGGCGCCACCTTCCGTCATCAGATGCACATGGCGGCCCTCACAGGCCCAGATAGGCGCGACGGACGTGCTCGTTGCCGAGCAGCTCCTCGCCGCTGCCGACGAGCGCCACGCGGCCGTTCTCCAGCACGTACCCGCGGCGTGAGAGGGCCAGCGCCTGGCGCGTGTTCTGCTCGACCAGCAGCACGGTCGTCCCGGCGCGATTGATCTCGCCGATGATGTGGAAGATCTCCTTGACGATCAGGGGGGCCAGACCGAGCGAGGGCTCGTCCAGCATCAAGAGCTTCGGCAGCGTCATGAGCGCGCGGCCGATGGCCAGCATCTGCTGCTCGCCGCCCGAGAGCGTCCCAGCCGCCTGGGACATCCGCTCGCGGAGCCGTGGAAACAGCGTGAAGACTCGCTCGAGGCTGTCGGCCCGGCGGGCCTTCGCGGCCGTGATGTAGGAGCCAAGCTCGAGGTTCTCGCGCACGGCGAGGCTGGGAAAGACCTTGCGACCCTCCGGCACATGCACGAGGCCGCGCTCCACCACCCGGTGGCAGGGCAGGCGGTCGATGCGTTCCCCCTCGAACCGCACCTCGCCGCGACGCGGGCGCAAGAGCCCGGAGATCGTGCGCAGCATCGTGGTCTTGCCGGCACCGTTGGCGCCCACGACCGAGAGCGTCTCCCCAGCTTCCACGACGAGGGTGACGCCCCGCAGCGCCGGCAGATCGCCGTAGGCCACGTCGATGCCGGAGAGCTCGAGGAAGCTCACGCCTCCTCTCCCAGGTAGGCTTCGACCACCGTGGGGTCGCGCGCGACTTCCGCCGGCCGGCCTTCGGCGATCTTCTCGCCATGGTGCAGGACCACGATGCGCTGGGACAGGGCCATGATCGCGCGCATC
>QHSC01000052.1 GCA_003220345.1 Candidatus Rokuibacteriota bacterium
GCGAGAATCACGTAGTAGTAGGGAAGCTTGCCGGCAAAGACGAAATTCACCGGCGCCGGCTCGCGATTGGGGATGACCAGGCCGAGGGAGGAGCCGACCGCCTTGGTGTTGACGGCGATCACGCGCAGCATCTCGGCGAAGGCCAGGGTCACCAGCGAGAAGTAGGGTCCCCGCAGCCCGTAGCGGAACGAGAGGTAGCCGGCGGCCAGCCCGAACGCCGCGGCCAGGACGCCGCCGGCGAGCATGCCGAGCCAGGGCGACACGCCGAGGCGCAGGAACAGCAGCGTGGAGGTGTAGGCACCGATGCCGAAGTAGGCGGCGTGGCCGAACGAGAACTGCCCGGCGTAGCCGCCCAGGATGTTCCAGGCCGCGCCGAGGTAGCCGAAGAGCATCACGCTGATCAGGATCTCGAGAAAGTACGGCGGCAGGAACGGCGGGGCCACCACCAGGAGCCCCAGCGCCAGCCCACCGAAGACCTCAGCGGCCACGCCCGCCTC
>QHSC01000245.1 GCA_003220345.1 Candidatus Rokuibacteriota bacterium
TATCGCGGGCGCCAGATCGCCTCGTGGATCTATGTCAAGGGGGCGACGGACATCGCCGCCATGTCGGACCTGCCCAAGGAACTCCGCCAGAAGCTGGCCGAGCAGGCCGAGGTGGCCTTGCCCGAGGTCGAGCGTCGGACGCCCTCCCAGGACGGCAGCGAGAAGCTGGTGCTGCGGCTGGGCGACGGCGCACGGATCCAGGCCGTGCTCATGCCCGACGAGGACCGCCTCACCCTGTGCGTCTCCACCCAGGTCGGCTGCGGCTTCGGCTGCGCCTTCTGCTTCACGGGAACCATGGGGGTCGAGCGCAACCTGACTGCGGGGGAGATCGTGGGCCAGGTCATGGCCGCTCGAGCCGGGCTGCCCGAGGGAACGCGGCTCACCCACATCGTCTACATGGGCATGGGCGAGCCGCTGGCCAACTACGCCGCCACGGTCAAGTCCATCCGCATCCTCACTGACCCGCGCGGCCTCGCCCTGGCGCCCCGGCGGATCACGGTGTCCACCGTCGGGCTCGTGAGCGGCATCGAGCGGCTGGCCAAGGAGAACCTCCGCGTCAACCTCGCCATCTCGCTTCACGCCACGAGCAACGAGATCCGGGACCGGATCATGCCCGTCAACAAGGGCTTCGCCATCGAGGAACTGCTGCAGGCCTGCCGGCGCTTTCCCGTGGCTTTCCGCCAGCGCATAACCTTCGAGTACGTGCTGCTGGAAGGCATCAACGACGGGGCCGAGGATGCGCGGCGGCTGGTCCGGCTGCTGAAGGGGATCCGCGCCAAGATCAACCTCATCCCGTTCAACGACTGGGAGGGCTCGGGTTTTCAGCGGCCGCCGCTCCAGCGCATCCTCGGCTTCCAGGCCATCCTACTCGAGCACGGCGTTCGCGCCACGGTGCGCTGGAGCAAGGGCGAGGACATCGGCGCGGCCTGCGGCCAGCTCAAGGAGACCGTCTCCGTATGAGCGGGGCGACCGTCGGCTTCGCCACGCTCGGCTGCCGGCTCAACCAGGTCGAGTCTCAGGAGCTTCGCGCCCTGGTCGAGCAGGCCGGCTTCCGCGCCGTGGAAGATGGCGAGCCCGCCCAGGTCTACGTGGTCAATACCTGCACGGTGACGAGTCGGGCGGACTTCTCCGACCGCCAGGCCATACGTCGCATCACGCGGGCGAATCCTGATGCGCTCGTCGTGGTCACCGGCTGCCTCGCCCAGACCAATCCTGATGCTCTCGCGCGCATGCCCGGCGTGGATCTCGTCCTCGGCAACCGCGAGAAGTACCGGCTCCCCGAGCTGATCGGCTCGCTTGTCAAGCGAGGCGCCGCGGAGGTGCGGGTGGGCTCCATCGCCGAGGCCCGCGAGGTACCACGCGCGCCCGTGGGGCGAATCGCCGGACGCTCGAGGGCCTTCCTCAAGATCCAGGACGGCTGCCAGCACCGGTGCGCGTTCTGCATCGTCCCCGCGGCGCGGGGGCGGAGCCGGAGCCAGGATCCGAAGGTGATCGTCGAGAAGGTCCAGGCGCTGGTCGAGTCCGGCTACGGCGAGATCACCCTGACCGGCGTGGACATCGGCCACTACGGCTGGGACCTGCTGCCTCGAACGAGCCTTGCCGCGCTGATGACTTCTATGGCCGAGATCAAGGGCCTTCGCTGGCTCAGGCTCTCGTCCGTTCTGCCCGCCTATTTCACGCCGGCCCTGATCGAGGCCGTCACCACGCTGCCCGTGGTCGTGCCTCACCAGCACCTGCCGCTCCAGAGCGGCAGCGACCGTGTGCTGCGCCTCATGCGGCGCCCTTACAATGTTCGAATGTACCGGGAGCTGGCAGAGAAGCTGGCCACGGCCATTCCGGATCTCGGCCTGGGCGCCGACATGATCGTGGGGCATCCGGGCGAATCGGAAGCCGACTTCGAGGCCACAATGGCCCTCGTGAGAGAACTGCCGCTCACGTATCTCCACGTCTTCGCCTATTCGGACCGGAAGGGCACCGAGGCCGCGATCATGGATGACCGGGTGCCGACCTCGACCACCCGCGAGCGGAGTCGCAGGTTGCGCGCCCTCGGTGTCGAGAAGAGTCACACCTTCAGGCGAAAGCTCGTCGGGCGGATGGTCGAAGCCCTCGTGCTCGAGGACAAGGAGGAGGGCAGGCGGGCCGGGCTCACCGCCAACTACGTCGAGCTGGAATTCGAAGGATCCGGAGGGGCCGCGCGCAGCTTTGCAAGCGTCCGGGTGACTCACGCCGACTCTCGCGGCACTCGTGGCGTTCTGGGGGCGGCGTGAGCGCGAGACGGGCGAATCCCGAGCCGGCCATAGGGGTGATCGGCGGGAGCGGGCTCTACGAGATGGACGGCCTAGAAGATATCCGCTGGATCAAGATCAAGACACCTTTCGGCGATCCTTCGGATGCGTATTGCACGGGTCACTTCGGCGGCCGCCGCGTGATCTTCCTGCCGCGGCATGGGCGGGGACATCGTCTCACTCCCTCCGAGCTCAACTACCGGGCGAATATCTACGGGATGAAAATGCTGGGCGCTCACGCACTCGTGTCGATCAGCGCGGTCGGGAGCATGAAGCAAGACATTCACCCGCTGGAGCTCGTCGTCCCGGATCAGTTCTACGATCACACCAAGCGCCGCGTCAGCACCTTCTTCGGCGACGGGATCGTCGCGCACGTCGGAATGGCGCATCCCGTGTGCTCGGGTGTCGCCGCCGTTCTCGCGCAGGCCGGCAAGGAGGTGGGCGCGCGCGTGCACCGGGGCGGCACCTACATCTGCATCGAGGGACCTCAGTTCTCCACCAAGGGCGAATCGGAAATCTACCGTCGCTGGGGCGTCTCGGTGATCGGCATGACGAACATGCCCGAGGCCAAGCTCGCCCGCGAGGCGGAGCTGTGCTACGCGACGCTCGCCCTCGTCACCGATTACGACGTGTGGCACGAGGAGCATGAGGCGGTGACGGTCGAGGCGGTGGTGGCCAATCTCATGAAGAACGTCGCCACGGCCAAGGAAGTGCTTCGCCGTGTGATCGCGCTCGTTCCCAGGTCGTGCAGCCAGGGTTGCCCGGAGGCGCTCGGGAGCGCGGTCATCACCGACCCGAAGGCTTTCCCGCCGCGCGCCCGCAAGAAGCTGGCGCTGCTGCTCGACCGCCACTTCCCGCCGGGACCTCGGGATCGCCGCCGTGGCTGAGCCGGCCGATCTCGACGTGCTCGGTATCGGCAATGCGCTCGTGGACGTCTTGAGCCAGGCCGACGACGAACTGGTCGCCCGCCTCGGGCTGGTCAAGGGGACGATGAGCCTCGTGGACGAGGCACGCGCGCAGGAGCTCTACGAGGCCATGGGCCCCGGTGTGGAGATCTCCGGCGGCTCGGCCGCCAACACGATCGTTGGCGTGGCCTCCTTCGGAGGCCGTGTGCAGTACGTCGGCAAGGTACGCGATGACCAGCTTGGCGAGGTCTTCGGCCATGATCTGCGCTCGACGGGAGTGCTCTATGACACGCCGCGCGCGACCGACGGGCCGCCCACCGGCCGCTGCCTCATCCTGGTGACACCGGATGCGCAGCGCACCATGGGCACCTTCCTCGGCGCGTCCGTCCGCCTTGGTCCGGGCGACATCGACGGGCGGCTCATCGCCCGGGCGCGGATCCTTTACCTGGAGGGTTATCTCTTCGATCCTCCCGCCGCCCAGGAGGCCTTCCGAGCGGCCGCAGCGCTGGCGCACGCCGCCGGCCGGAAGGTCGCGCTGACCCTCTCCGACCCGTTCTGCGTCGACCGGCATCGGAAGGCATTCCTCGATCTGCTGGAGCACCACATCGACATCCTCTTCGCCAACGAAGCGGAGATCTGCGCGCTCTATCAGGTTCCCGACTTCGATGCAGCGATGCAGCAGATCGTGGGGCATTGCGAGATCGCTGCCCTGACTCGCAGCGCCAAGGGCTCGGTGCTCGTCGGCGACGGCAAGACGCACGTGATCGAGGCGCACCCGGTGAGAAGCGTGCTCGATTCCACGGGAGCCGGGGACCTCTATGCCTCCGGCGTGTTGTACGGTCTGAGCCGCGGGCTCGACCTCGCGAGCTGCGGGCGCCTCGGCTCTCTGGCGGCGGCGGAGGTCATATCGCACGTTGGAGCCCGGCCGATGGTACCGCTTGCCGGCATCGCAGGCTCCGTAGTCCAATAGAGACGACATGCCCGACCTCGTGCTCGTTGCCAAGTACGAACGGCTCGTCGGAATCCTCCGCGAGATGGGCAGCGTCCTCGTCGCCTTCTCGGGTGGGGTCGACTCGACGTTTCTCGCCCGCGCCGCCAAGGACGCCCTCGGTGGCCGTGCCGTGCTCGTGACGGCGGACTCAGAAACGTATCCGGCGGCTGAGCTCGAGGAATCCCGGCGGCTGGCGGCGCTCCTGGGGCTCCGCCACCAGATCGTTCAGACCCGAGAGCTGGACAATCCCCAGTACGCGCTGAACTCTCCCAATCGCTGCTACTTCTGCAAGGAGGAGCTGTTCACCAAGCTCGGCCCCATCGCCCGCGAACAGGGCGATGCCGTCATGGTGTACGGCGCCAACATGGACGACCTCGGCGATCACCGGCCGGGCCCTCGACCTGCAGGGATTCAGGAGCGGGAGCGCCAACGAGGCCTTGAAGTGGATCGCGAAAAAATAAGAGAGCTGCTGGAAGCGGTCGCGGCGGGAGCGCTCCCTCCCGAGCAGGCCATGGCAAGGCTGCGCGATCTGCCCGTCGAGGACCTCCGCTTCGCGCGCGTGGACCTGCATCGCTCGCTCCGCCATGGCGTCCCGGAGGCCGTCTTCTGCCTGGGCAAGACGCCGGAGCAGGTGGTGGCCATCGTCCGCCGGCTCGCCGAGGCCCACGAGAACATCCTGGCGACCCGCGCGGAAGTCGCGGTGATCCGCGCCCTCGAGGCGAGCGGCCTCGAGTGCCGGGTGCACGCCGAGGCCCGGCTGGTCGTGGTCAAGCCGCGGGCCCACGAAGGGGTCGGGCTCATCGTGGTGGTCAGCGCCGGCACATCGGATCTCTCGGTGTCCGAGGAGGCCGCGGTGACTGCCGAGGCCATGGGCAATCGCGTCGAGCGTCTCTATGACTGCGGCGTGGCGGGACTGCATCGGCTGGTGCCCCACATCGACCGGCTCAACGAGGCCAACGTGATCATCGCCGTGGCCGGGATGGAAGGCGCGCTGCCGAGCGTGATCGGCGGCCTCGTGGACCGGCCGGTGATCGCGGTGCCGACCAGCGTGGGTTACGGCGCCTCCTTCGGCGGCGTGGCCGCGCTGCTCGCCATGCTCAACTCCTGCGCGCCCGGCGTGTCGGTGGTGAACATCGACAACGGCTACGGCGCGGCGGCGCAGGCCAACCAGATCAACAAGCTGGCGAGCAAGATCCGATAAAGATGCGCGTCGCGTACTTCGACTGCCCGAGCGGGGCCGCGGGGGACATGATCATGGGCGCCCTCGTGGACGCGGGCGTGCCCTTCGAAGCCCTCCGCGACGAGCTCGCCAAGCTCCGTCTCCCCGGGTGGTCGCTCGAGCGACGCGAGGTGATGAAGGGCGTCTTCCGGGCGACCAAGATCGACGTGCACGTGCACGACCACGATCATGCCGGTGATGCGGCCGGCCATTCGCACGCTCACGGGCACGACCGGCACGAGCACCCGGACCGCAACCTGCGCGCCATCCTCGATCTGATCGCCGCCAGCGATCTGCCCGCGACCGTCAAGGCGAACGCCTCGCGCATCTTCACCCGGCTCGGGGAGGCGGAAGCGCGCGTCCACGGGACCACCGTCGACCACGTGCACTTCCACGACGTGGGCGCGGTCGACGCGATCGTCGACGTCACCGGCGCCTGCGTGGGACTCCATCTCCTCGGCGTCGATCAGGTGCATTGCTCGGCCCTGCCCCTGGGCGGCGGCTTCGTCACGGGCGCCCATGGGCGCATCCCCATCCCGGGGCCGGGGACGGCGGAGCTCCTCAAGGGCTTCCCCGTGGTGGACACGGGGGTCCGGCGCGAGCTCGTGACGCCCACGGGCGCGGCCATCCTGACCACGCTGGCGCGGGCCGCCGGCGCCATGCCCGCGATGACCGTGGAGGCCGTGGGCTATGGCGCGGGCAACATGGAGCTGGACGCGCCGAACGTCATCCGCCTCTTCCTGGGCCGAGCGGCCTCGTCAGGCGGACGCGAGACCATCATGCAGGTCGAGACGACCGTCGACGACATGTCCCCGCAGCTCTGGGAGGTCGTGATCGAGCGGCTCTTCGAAACGGGCGCGCTCGACGTCTACCTGACCCCGGTGACGATGAAGAAGAGCCGGCCCGGCACCGTGCTGACCGCCCTCTGCGCGCCGGACCGGGTGACCGAGCTCTCGCGGGTGCTCTTCGAGGAGTCGCCGACCATCGGCGTTCGCTGGACGGCCTATCAGCGCGAGCGCCTCGATCGCGAGATGGTGACGCTGCCCACGACCTACGGCGCCATTCCCTTCAAGGTCTCCCGTCTGGACGGCCGCGTGGTGACGGTGACGCCCGAGTTCGACGAGGTGCGGCGCATCGCCCGCGCCAAGGGCCTGCCCGTGCGGGAGGTGCTGGACCAGGCACGCGCCGAGGGCCGCCGGCTCCTCGCATAGCGACCGAGGACCCGGACGCGACACGACTCGATAGCCGCGTATCCGATAGCCCCGCCACCGTCACTTGCGTTGCCTGCCCCCGCTTCTCTAGCGGCCCAGGGCCCACTCGACCACGCGATCGACCCAGACGCGCTCGGGGGTGTAGAAGAGCGCGTGACCGCGACCGACGTCGAGGACGACCTCCTCGAAGGTGAGCCCCGGTGCCTGCGGGAAGTAGCGTGCGCACGAGCCCGCTTCCCGATCGGAACGATCGTAGATCGAGAGGACGCGGCCCTGCGGACGGCGGCCGAGCGCTTCGAGTCCGCCCGAGACGTTGAACACGTCCAAACGCCCGCAGCCGGCCAGGACGACGAAGCGCACCTCCGGGTCGCCGATGGCGGCGGTCGTCAGCACGGTGATCTCGCCGCCCTTGGAGATGCCGGTGACAGTGATATGGTCCGCCGGCACCCCGCCGGCCCGCAGCTTCGCCACCTGGCGGGCAACCGTGGCTGCGTACGTCTGAATCTGTGTCCTCGACCGCACTTCGCTGATCACCACGAACCCGTGATCGGCGAGCGCCTCGACCGTCCAGTGGTATCGGTACTGACCATACCTGCCTTGCGCGTTGGGGCCCTGAAGCTCGACGATCAAGCCGTGCATATGGAAGAGGTAGCGCGCATTCGCATCGATCGTGGCTGGCGCATCCGTGAAGATCTGCCGTCGCTGAGTGGCCGACATCGACGCGCACGCTGACACCACCAGCGCGAGGGTGGCGAGCACCGCCGTCGCACCTCTGGGCCTCATGTCGAAGCGATGCTGCCAGACTGTCGGAGCGAGATCAAATGGACGTCGTCACATTGCCGACGGGCGGCGCTCAGGGCAGACAGCCGCGGGTGCCCAGACCCTCCGCATCCTCTATCTGATTCCGTTCGGAAGGGTCGACGCCGCGGCTCTCCCCGCTGTGGCCGCAATCGGGGGCGGCGGTCTGTCCCGTGCGCCCGGGAGCCCGACATGGGCGAGGATCTTCAGGATGACGGAGGGTCGTCGATCGTAGCGAGGAGCTGTACGCGGCCGGCGTGAGCACTCCGCTGTCGCTGTTCAATGAAAATGTCATGCTAACTGTTCAGTGAAAATGTCATCCCTTAGATCGAGGTGAGTAAGGGGTGGAATGGCGCCACGGGTGGGTGGGGCTGGGCTTGCGCGCGGCGGCGGCGGAGCGTGGCGATGAAAAAGAGCGCTTAGGGGAGGGAGGGGGATAGCGGCCCCCCTCGGAAGCGGGGCTGGGAGAGGCGCGGCGGCGGCGGGCGCGATCCGCGCTGGGCTGGTGGCGAGGGCGAAGGACGAACGCGGGGGGCGGGGGCTGGGTGGCCAGACATGCGTCATGGCCCGAGGTGGACCGTGTTGTCGTGGGCCACGACGCGCGTATAGCGGCAACTCAGGAGCGCGGCCAGATCGCGGGGCGGCGGCCGCCAGGCCGGGGCCGCCTGGGCCGGGGCCCGCGCAAAGCGCGCGGTGAGGTCGGCGAGGAACTCGGGGAAGAATGCGTTGGCGCCGTCCAGGGTGTCGATGCCTCGCAGCCGCAACTCGGCGACGAGGCGATCCTGCAGGGTTTGCCAGAAGCGTTCGATGCGGCCCTTGGCCTGCGGGGAGCCGGCGGCGATGAACCCGATGCCGAGCTCGCGCAGGATTCGCCCGAAGTGGGTGGGATCCTGGGCGCCGCGGAGTTCTTCCTCGAGGGTCCAGTGCGGGTCGTTGCGCACGAAGACATTGAGCCGATCGCCGTAGAGCGTGAGGGGCAGGCCGTAGCGCGTGCAGAGCTGTTCGAGCAGGGCGACATAGCCGTGCAGATCCTCGGTGGGGCGTAGGTAGAGGGCGAGGCCGGCGCCCGTGGCGTCGTCGATGGCGCCGTGCAGGGCGAGCCGGGGTCCGCCGTCACGGAGCCAGGGGAAGGGGCTCGCGTCGAGCTGCACGAGAGCGCCCCGCTGGGCTTCCGGGGTGCGGCGCGTGCGGACCTGGCGCCCCCGGCGGCGGCGCTTGGCGGGCAGCCCCAGGGCGCGGCGGAGGCGCCGGACCGAGCTGCGGCTGAGGGGCACGCCCTCCACCTCGCGCAGCTTCTCGGTGGCATGGCAATCATTCAGGCCCGCGTACGGAGTCTGCAGCAGCGCGGCCGCGCGGGCGTAGAGGGGCGCGGGCACGCGACGAGGCGAGGGCCGGCCCCGTAGCCCGTGCAGCAATCCGCGCGCGCCCTCCGCGGTGAAGCGGACCTTCAGCCGTTGAAACTGTCGAACGCTCAGGTGCAGGGCGTGGGCTCCTTGGGCATTGCTGATCTTCCCGGCCAGCGCCGCCTTGAGCAACCCGGCCCGGGGCACTTCCTTTCGGCTCATCGTGAATGTCTCCCATGTCTCCATGGGGTGACATTCTTACTGAACAGTTAAGGGGTGACATTCTT
>QHSC01000053.1 GCA_003220345.1 Candidatus Rokuibacteriota bacterium
CGTCCCGAAGTCCCGCACCGCCACCCCGCTGTACTTCGTGTGCAGCACCTTCGTGATCGCCGAGGTCAGCGTCGTCTTCCCGTGGTCGATGTGCCCAATCGTCCCAATGTTCACGTGCGGCTTCGACCGATCGAATTTCGCCTTGGCCATGGTTGATCTCTCCTGTTGATGCGACTCAGCGGGAACCGGCCCGCGGCGTACCCTTGCCCGCGACCTTCGCCATGATCTCCTCGGCGATGTTCTTGGGCACTTCCTCGTAGCGCGCGAACTGCATGGTATAGGTCGCCCGCCCCTGGGTCATGGAGCGGACGTCAGTGGCATAGCCGAACATCTGGCCGAGGGGGACATTGGCGCGGATGACCTGGGCGTTGGCCCGGACTTCCTGGCTGACGATCCGTCCGCGGCGACTGTTGAGGTCGCCAATGACGGCGCCCTGGTACTCCGAGGGCGCGACGACCTCGACGTCCATCACCGGCTCGAGGAGCACGGGCTTGGCCTTCCGGCAGCCCTCCTTGAAACCGATGGAGGCTGCGATCTTGAAGGCCATCTCGCTCGAGTCCACGTCGTGGTAGCTCCCGTCCGTCAGCGAGACCTTGATGTCCACCACGGGATAGCCGGCGAGCACGCCCGTCTCCGCCGCTTCCTTGATGCCCTTCTCGACCGCGGGCACGTACTCGCGTGGGATGGCGGGGCCCTTGAGCTTGTTCTCGAAGATCACGCCCTGGCCCGGCTCCGCGGTGGGCTCGATCTCGAGCCACACGTCGCCGTACTGTCCGCGGCCACCCGTCTGGCGCACGAAACGCCCTTGCGCCTCCGCCTTCTGGCGGACCGTCTCGCGATAAGCGACCTGGGGCTTGCCGACGTTGGCCTCGACCTTGAACTCTCGCAGGAGCCGGTCGACGATGATCTCGAGGTGCAGCTCGCCCATGCCGTGGATGAGCGTCTGGTTCGTCTCGGGATCCACGTTGACCTTGAAGGTCGGGTCTTCCATGGCGAGGCGGGCCAGCGACTGCCCGAGCTTCTCCTCGTCGGCCTTGGTCTTGGGCTCGATGGCCACGGCGATGACGGGCGCGGGAAAGTCCATGGACTCGAGCACGATGGGTTTGTTGGGATCGCAAAGGGTGTCGCCCGTGCGCGTGTCCTTGAGGCCGACCACCGCCGCGATGTCACCCGCGGTCACCGCCTCGATCTCCTCGCGCTTGTTGGCGTGCATCCGCACGAGGCGGCCGATGCGCTCTTTCTTGTCGCGCGTTGAGTTGTAGACTCCCGTGCCCGAGGCGAGGGTGCCCGAGTAGACGCGCACGAACGTCAGCTGGCCCACGAAGGTGTCGTTCATGATCTTGAAGGCGAGCGCGGAGACGGGCGCCTTGGCCTCCGGCTCGCGCGTCTCCGCCTGGCCCGTCTCGGGATTGACGCCCTTGATGGCGGGGACGTCGAGGGGCGATGGCAGGTAATCCACCACGGCGTCGAGCATGGGCTGGACGCCCTTGTTCTTGAAAGAAGCGCCGCAGATCACCGGGAAGAGCTTCATGCCGATGGTCCCGGCGCGCACAGCCGCCTTGATCTCCTCCGGAGTGACCTTCTCGCCGCCGAGGTATTTCTCCATCAGGTGATCGTCGACCTCGGCCAGCCCTTCGATCATCTTCTCGCGGTACTCCGCCGTCTGGGCCTTGAAGTCGGCCGGGATCTCCACCGTCTCGAAGGTCTGCCCCAGGCTGTCGTCCTCGGGCCACACGTAGGCAACCTGCTCGATCAGGTTGATGACACCCTTGAACTTGTCCTCGCGGCCGAGGGGGATCTGGATGGGCACGGGGTGGGCGCCCAGGCGATCCTTGAGCATCTCGAGGCAACGGAAGTAATCGGCGCCGACGCGGTCCATCTTGTTGACGTAGACGATGCGGGGCACGCGGTACTTGTCGGCCTGTCGCCACACCGTCTCTGTCTGCGGCTCCACCCCGGACACGGCGTCGAGGATGGCGATGGCGCCGTCGAGGACCCGGAGCGAGCGCTCGACCTCCATGGTGAAGTCCACGTGGCCGGGCGTGTCGATGATGTTGATCCGGCAATCGGCCCAGAACGACGTCGTCGCGGCCGAGGTGATGGTGATGCCGCGCTCCTGCTCCTGGACCATCCAGTCCATGGTGGCGGTGCCCTCGTGCACCTCGCCGATCTTGTAGGACCGGCCGGTGTAATAGAGCACCCGCTCCGTGGTGGTAGTCTTGCCGGCATCGATGTGGGCCATGATGCCAATGTTCCGGGTCTTCTCCAGCGGGTACTGCGGCTCCACGACGCTTCCTTTCCCGTGGCACCGGCGCTACTCAAGAGAAGAGGGGGGCCGAGGCTGCGGCCCCCCTCTGCGAGTCTCGGTGGCTACCAGCGGTAGTGCGCGAACGCCTTGTTGGCCTCCGCCATCTTGTGAGTGTCTTCTCGCTTCTTCACGGCCGTGCCGCGGTTGTTGGCGGCGTCGAGGAGCTCGCCGGCCAGCCGCTCCGCCATGCTTTTCTCCGCGCGCCGGCGAGAGGCTCCGATGAGCCACCGCATGCTCAGGGCGGTGCGCCGGTCGGGTCGTACTTCCACGGGCACCTGGTACGTCGAGCCGCCTACCCGCCGCGACTTGACCTCCACCGCCGGCTTGCAATTGTCCACGGCGGACTTGAAGAGCTTGAGGGCGTCCTGCTTGGCCCTGTCCTCCATGGCCCCCATGGCCTCGTACATGATCCGCTCGGCCGTGCTCTTCTTGCCGCCGTACATCATCATGTTGACGAACTTCGCCACGATCCGGCTCCCGTACTTGGGATCCGGCAGGATCTCCCGTCTCGCCGCCCCTGCCCGACGCATTTACGCGGCTCCGCCGGCTTTCGGCTGCTTCGCGCCATACTTCGAGCGGCTCTGCTTCCGCCCCGCCACCCCCGCGGTGTCGAGCGACCCGCGAATGATGTGATAGCGGATGCCCGGCAGGTCCTTCACGCGGCCGCCCCGGATGAGGACGATCGAGTGCTCCTGCAGGTTGTGCCCCACGCCCGGAATGTAGGACGTGACCTCGAGACCGTTGGTCAGACGCACGCGCGCAACTTTGCGCAACGCCGAGTTCGGCTTCTTGGGCGTGGTGGTGTACACGCGAATGCACACGCCGCGCTTTTGCGGACAGGCCTCCATGGCGGGCGTCTTCGACTTCTTCGGCACCGCCTCGCGGCCCTTCCGCACCAACTGATTGATGGTCGGCATATTGCTCTACGTTCTCCCTGTGGCTCTGATCAGCCCCACCCCGGCCCCAGCCGGGGTCAATAGGGCCAAAACTCTGACTTTTTACCCGAAAAGGGGGTGATTGTCAAGTAGTTGACACTCCACGGCCGCCCGCCCCGTGGGCGGCCCCTAAACCCGCGGAATATCGTGCCTGCGCTCGACCTACCCGGCCTGCGCTATCTCCTCTGAACCGGGATCGGAGTCGATGGCGTCGTCCACCGGAGGCTCTTCGACCGCCACCGGGGCCTCGTCGGCGCCCTGGCTGAGCACCTCCGCCCTCGTGTAGTGGCCCAGGCCGGTGCCGGCCGGGATGAGCCGGCCCACGATGACGTTTTCCTTGAGGCCGCGCAGGTCGTCGGTCTTGCCGCTGATGGCGGCCTCCGTCAGCACCCGCGTAGTCTCCTGGAAGGAGGCGGCGGAGATGAAGCTGTCCGTCGACAGCGAGGCCTTGGTGATGCCCAGGAGCACGGGCTTGGCCGTGGCCGCCGGCTTGCCGGCCGCGATCGCCTTCTCGTTCTCGTCCTGGAACACGAACTTGTCCACGAGCTCGCCCACCACGAACTCCGTCCCGCCCACTTCCTCGATCCGCACCCGCCGCAGCATCTGGCGGACGATGATCTCGATGTGCTTGTCGTTGATGGTCACGCCCTGCAGGCGATAGACCTCCTGGACTTCGTTCACGAGGTAGCGCTGCAGCTCGCGGTCACCCAGCACGGCCAGATAGTCGTGCGGGTTCGGAGAGCCGTCCATGAGCGCCTCGCCCGCCTTGACGCGATCGCCCTCGTGGACGGAGATGTGCTTGCCCCGCGGGATCAGGTATTCCTTGGTCTCGCCGTCATCGGCGCGGATGACGATCTTGCGCATACCCTTGACGAATCCCGCGAACTCCACGGCCCCGTCGATCTCCGTGATGACCGCCTGCTCCTTGGGCTTCCGCGCCTCGAACAGCTCGGCCACCCTGGGCAGACCACCCGTGATGTCCTTGGTCTTCGTCGTCTCGCGCGGGATCTTGGAGATGATGTCGCCCTGGTGCACCTCGCTGCCGTCGGGCACGAGCAAGTGGGCGCCCACGGGCAGCATGTAACGGCCGCGCGTCTCCCCGATCGACTCCGCGACGGCGTCGGGTGTATCACCCACGCCGGGCGCCTTGATCGACACCCGGGGCTGCAGCTTGCCTTCCTGGTCCTCGATGATCACGCGCCGGGAGAGGCCGGTGACCTCGTCGAACTCTTCCCGGATCGTCACGCCGTCGACGATGTCGCGGAAGACCACGGTGCCGCTGACCTCGGTGAGGATGGGCGTGGTGAAGGGGTCCCACTCGACGAGCAGCTTGCCGAGGGTGACCTTGCCCTCGTCCTTGACCTTGATGCGGGCGCCCGGGACCACCGGATACCGCTCCTTCTCGCGGCCGCGCTCGTCCGCCACGACGATCTCGCCGTTGCGGTTCAGCACCACGATGTCGCCGTCGCGATTCACCACGGACCGGATGTTGTGGTACTTGACGATGCCCGCGTACTTGGCGTCGTGCTTCGAGGCCTCGACCACGCGGCTCGCCGTGCCGCCGATGTGGAAGGTCCGCATGGTCAGCTGCGTGCCGGGCTCGCCGATCGACTGGGCGGCGATGATGCCTACCGCCTCCCCGAACTCGGCCAGGCGCCCCGTGCCCAGGTTGCGTCCGTAGCACATGACGCAGATACCGCGCTTCGACTCGCAGGTGAGAGCGGAGCGGATGCGCACCCGCTCGAGCCCGGAGTCCTCGATCTTCTGGGCCAGCTCCTCGTTGATCTCGTTGCTGGCCTGGACGATGATCTCGCCCGTGAACGGATCTCGAATGTCCTCCGCCGCCACGCGGCCGAGCACGCGGTCGCGAAGCGACTGGATGATGTCCCCGCCCTCGACGAGCGGGGCCGCGTCGATGTACTTGACCGTCCCGCAGTCGTATTCGGAGACGATGACGTCCTGCGACACGTCGACGAGGCGGCGGGTCAGATACCCGGAGTCCGCGGTCTTGAGCGCGGTGTCGGCCAGGCCCTTGCGGGCGCCGTGGGTCGAGGTGAAGTACTCGAGCACCGTGAGTCCTTCGCGGAAGTTCGAGGTGATCGGCGTCTCGATGATCTCGCCCGAGGGCTTGGCCATGAGGCCGCGCATGCCCGCGAGCTGCCGGATCTGCTGCTTCGAGCCGCGGGCGCCCGAATCGGCCATCATGTAGATGGGGTTGAACTCGCCGCCCTGCTCGCCGCGCTCGAGCTCGGAGAACATGGCGTCGGCGATCTGCTCGGTCACGTGCGCCCAGATGTCCACGACCTTGTTGTACCGCTCGCCGTTGGTGATGACGCCGTCCTGGTATTGCTGCTCGACCTCGTTGACCTGCTGCCGGGCGCGGTCGATAAGCTGGCCCTTGGCGGAGGGGATGTGCATGTCCTCGATCCCGATGCTGAGGCCGGAGAGAGTGGCGTAGCGGAACCCGATGTCCTTCAGCTCGTCGAGGAAGGCCACGGTCGCCTCGTTGCCGAGGCGGTTGTAGCAGTCCGCGATGAGGACGCCGATCTCCTTCTTCTTGAGCTCCTTGTTGATGAAGCGCAGGGAGGGGGGGACGACGTCGTTGAGGAGGGTGCGGCCCACCGTCGTCTCGATGACACCGCCGTTCCAGCGCAGACGGATCCGCGCCTGGAGGTCGACGTCCTCGTTGTCGTACGCGATGCGCACCTCTTCGGGGTCGGAGAAGAGCCGCCCTTCACCCTTGGCGCCGGCGCGCTCCTTGGACAGGTAGTAGATGCCGAAGACCATGTCCTGGGTGGGAATGGCCACGGGGGCCCCGTTCGAGGGGGACAGGATGTTGTTGGAAGACAGCATCAGCACCTGCGCCTCCATCTGGGCCTCCATGGAGAGCGGCACGTGCACGGCCATCTGGTCGCCGTCGAAGTCCGCGTTGAACGCGGTGCACACGAGCGGGTGGATCTCGATGGCCTTGCCCTCGACCAGGATGGGCTCGAAGGCCTGGATGCCCAGGCGGTGGAGCGTCGGCGCGCGGTTCAGGAGCACCGGATGCTCGGTGATCACTTCTTCCAGGATGTCCCAGACCTCCGGCCGCTCCTTCTCCACGAACTTCTTGGCCGCCTTGATGGAGGAGGCGATGCCCCGCTCCTCGAGCTTGCGAAGGATGAAGGGCTTGAAGAGCTCGAGGGCCATCTTCTTGGGCAGCCCGCACTGGTGGAGCTTGAGGTAGGGGCCGACCACGATGACGGAGCGCCCGGAATAGTCCACCCGCTTGCCGAGCAGGTTCTGGCGGAAGCGGCCCTGCTTGCCCTTCAAGGTGTCGGACAGGGACTTGAGGGGCCGGTTGTTCGGCCCCGTGATAACGCGGCCGCGGCGGCCGTTGTCGAAGAGGGCGTCCACCGCTTCCTGCAGCATCCGCTTCTCGTTGCGGATGATGATCTCGGGCGCGCGCAGCTCCATGAGGCGCTTGAGCCGGTTGTTGCGGTTGATCACGCGCCGGTAGAGGTCGTTGAGGTCCGAGGTGGCGAAGCGGCCGCCGTCGAGCGGCACGAGGGGCCGCAGCTCGGGCGGGATGACGGGCAGGACTTCCAGGATCATCCACTCCGGCTGGTTGCCCGACTTCAGGAACGCCTCGACCACCTTCAGGCGCTTGACGATCTTCTTCCGCTTCTGGGCCGAGGTCTCCACGCCCATCCCGGAACGAAGCTCACGGGCCAGCACGTCCATGTCGATCTGACGCAGCAGCTCGCGGATGGCCTCGGCGCCCATCCCCACCGCGAAGGCGTCGTGGCCGTGCTCCTCCTGGAGCTTCCGGGTCTTGTCCACGGCCACGAGGTCCTTCTTCTTGAGCCCGGGAATCTTCCCCGGCTCGAGGACGACGTACTCCTCGAAGTACAGGATCTTCTCCAGCTCCCGCAGCGACATGTCGAGGAGCTGGCCGATGCGCGAGGGCAGGCCCTTGAAGAACCACACGTGCGAGACGGGGGAGGCGAGCTCGATGTGGCCCATCCGCTCCCGGCGCACCCGGGCCCTCGTCACCTCCACGCCGCACTTGTCGCAGATCACGCCCGCGAACTTCATTCGCTTGTATTTCCCGCAGGCGCACTCGTAGTCCTTGGTGGGCCCGAAGATGCGGGCGCAGAAGAGGCCGTCCCGCTCGGGCTTGAACGTCCGGTAGTTGATGGTCTCCGGCTTCTTGACCTCGCCGTGCGACCAGTCGCGGATCTTCTGCGGCGCCGCCAGCTTGATACGGATGGCGCCGAACGTCATGGGCTTCGGGTGCCGATCGAGAATCCCCCACAGGTCCTTCGTGGGCTTCTCTTCCCGAACCAGGCTGCCGAATGTCCGATCCGTCAACATTCTGTCGATCTCCTTTAGCTATGTTCGCCTCGGACGGCGGGGCCCCAGCCCCGCGACGTCCTCCAGCTCACCCTGCGACTAGGCCGGCTTCTTGCCGTCCTTGGGCACGAGCTCCACATCCAGGGCCAGGCTCTGCAGTTCCTTCACGAGCACGTTGAAGGACTCCGGTGTCCCCGGCTCCAGGAAATTTTCCCCTTTCACGATGGCCTCGTAGATCCGGTTACGGCCCTCCACGTCGTCCGACTTCACCGTCAGCATCTCCTGCAGCGTGTGAGCGGCGCCGTATGCCTCGAGGGCCCAGACCTCCATCTCCCCAAAGCGCTGGCCACCGAACTGGGCCTTGCCCCCGAGGGGCTGCTGGGTCACCAGCGAGTACGGCCCGATGGAGCGGGCGTGCATCTTGTCGTCGACGAGGTGGGCGAGCTTGAGGATGTAGATCTGACCCACCGTCACGTCCTGGTGGAAAGACTTGCCCGTCCGTCCATCGAAGAGCCGGGTCTTACCCGAGCCGGGCAGGCTCGCCTGCTTGAGGTGATCGCGGATCTCGCTCTCGGTGGCGCCGTCGAACACGGGGCTGGCCACCCACACGCCGAGGGCCTTGGCGGCCCAGCCGAGGTGGGTCTCCAGGATCTGGCCCACGTTCATGCGCGAGGGCACGCCGAGGGGGTTGAGCACGATCTCCACGGGCGTACCGTCCGGCAGGTACGGCATGTCTTCCTCGGGAAGCACGCGGGAGACCACGCCCTTGTTCCCGTGACGGCCCGCCATCTTGTCGCCCACGGACAGCTTGCGCTTCACGGCGACGTACACCTTGACCATCTTGATCACGCCCGGAGGCAGGTCGTCCCCGCGACGGAGGCGTCCCACGCGCTCCTCGAGCATGCGATCGAAGAAGGCGATCTGGTCATCGGCCAGCTCCTCGATCCGCTTGATGGTGTTGGCGAGCCCGTCGTCCTCCTTGATCTTGATCTTCTTCAGCTCGTGCCACGAGAAGTTGTCGAGCTCCTCCCGGTCGATCCGGTCGCCTTTCTTGGCGACCTTGTCCTTCTTGATGGGATCGACCATGTCCTGGGTGAGCGTCTTGCCCACCAGGATGTTCTTCAGCTTCTGGTCGCGCTCGAGCTCGACCATGGCGATCTCGTCCTGGTAGTCCTTCTCGAGGCCCGCCACCTCCTCCTCCTCGATGGACTTGGCGCGGTCGTCCTTGTCCACCCCGCGCCGCGAGAAGACCTTGACGTCGACCACGGTCCCCTCGATGCCGGGGGGCACGGTGAGGGAGGTGTCCCGCACGTCGCCCGCCTTCTCGCCGAAGATCGCGCGGAGCAGCTTCTCTTCCGGCGTGAGCTGCGTCTCGCCTTTCGGCGTGATCTTGCCCACGAGGATGTCGCCCGCCTTGACCTTGGCCCCGATCCGGACGATGCCCGAGTCGTCGAGGTCCTTGAGAGCCTCCTCGGAGACGTTGGGGATGTCCCGCGTCACCTCTTCCTTGCCGAGCTTGGTGTCGCGCGCCTGCACCTCGAACTCCTCGATGTGGATCGAGGTGTAGCGGTCGTCCTTGACGAGCCGCTCGGAGACGAGGATGGCGTCCTCGAAATTGTAGCCGCCCCATGGCATGAAGGCCACGAGGACGTTACGGCCCAGGGCGAGCTCGCCCTGGTCGGTGCCGGGCCCGTCTGCCACCACGTCGCCCACGTGCACGCGGTCGCCCTTCTTGACGATGGGCCGCTGGTTGATGCACGTGTTCTGGTTCGAGCGGCGGTACTTGGTCAGGTTGTAGATGTCGAGCGGCAGGTCCTGGACGGGATCCGCCTTCTTCGACCGCGTCTCCGCGCGGACGACGACGCGGTTGGCCGAGACGTACTCCACCACCCCGGGCCGCCGCGCCAGCACCACCGCGCCCGAGTCGCGCGCCACGATGTGCTCCATGCCCGTGCCCACGTACGGCGCCTCGGGCTGCAGGAGCGGCACGGCCTGGCGCTGCATGTTCGAGCCCATGAGGGCCCGGTTGGCGTCGTCGTTCTCGAGGAAGGGGACCATGGCCGCGGCCACCGAGACGAGCTGCTTCGGCGACACGTCCATGTAGTTGAGCTCCTCGGGGGAGACCATCTTGTACTCGCCGCCCTTCCGGGCCGACACGCGGTCACGCACGAACTTGCCGCGGGCATCCAGCTCGGCATTGGCCTGGGCGATGACGAACTGCTCCTCTTCCAGCGCGGTCAGGAACACGATCTCGTCCGAGACCACGCCGCTCTGCACCTTGCGGTACGGCGTCTCGATGAAGCCGAACTCGTTGATGCGTGCGTACGTCGACAGCGAGGAGATCAGGCCGATGTTCGGGCCTTCCGGCGTCTCGATCGGGCAGATCCGGCCGTAGTGCGTGGGATGGACGTCGCGCACCTCGAATCCCGCCCGCTCGCGCGAGAGGCCGCGCGGCCCCAGGGCGGAGAGGCGGCGCTTGTGGGTGAGCTCGGCGAGCGGATTGGTCTGGTCCATGAACTGGCTGAGCTGCGAGGAGCCGAAGAACTCCTTCACCACCGCCGACACCGGCTTGGCGTTGATGAGGTCGTGGGGCATGAGGTTCGTGATGTCCGAGATGGACATCCGCTCCTTGACCGCCCGCTCCATGCGGGTGAGACCCACGCGGAACTGGTTCTCCAGCAGCTCGCCCACCGAGCGCACGCGGCGGTTGCCGAGGTGATCGATGTCGTCCGTGGGCTTGGTGCCGAGCCGCACCATGAGCAGGTGACGGACCACGAAGACCACGTCCTCGCTGCGCAGGGTCTTGGCGTTGAGATTGGCGTTGATGCCGAGCTTTTTGTTGATCATGAACCGGCCCACGCGGGCCAGGTCGTAGCGGCGGGCGTCCAGGAACATGCCGCGGAAGAGCGCGCGGGCGGAGTCCACCGTGGGCGGATCGCCCGGACGCAGGCGGCGGTAGATCTCCACCAGGGCCTCGTCCGGGTTCTTGAAGTGGTCGCGGGCCAGCGTCTCGTAGATCGAGCTGTCCGTCTTGCCCGGCACGAGGGCGAGGAGCTTGAGGGCAGAGATCTTCCGCGCCATGAGCTGGGTGAGGATGGTGGCGGAGACCTCCTGGTTCGTCTCCACCAGGACTTCACCCGTGTCGGCGTCCACCACGCGGTCGCCCGTGCGGCGGCCCACGAGGGAGTCGGCCCGGACGGGGATCTTGGTCACCCCCGCCTCGATCAGCTTCTCGATGAGCTTGGGGTTGAGCGTTTTGCCCGCCGCCACCATGGCCTCGCGATGGCGCGGCGGCTTGATGTCGTCCGCGACCTTGATGCCGTTGTGGGCCTCGGGGTTCAGCTTGACCCAGGCCGTGCGGTCCTCGAAGGAGAGGACCTCTTCAACCTCGAAGAAGTTCCCGAGGATCTCGGCGTCGGAGAGGATGACGCCCTTCTCGAGGAACCAGAAGGCGCGGAGGAAGGCCGTGGCGAGCATCTTGCGGCGGCGGTCCACGCGCACGAACAGGATGTCGTTGGCGTCGAACTCGAACTCCACCCAGGAGCCGCGATAGGGGATGACGCGGGCGGAGTAGAGGAGCTTGCCCGAGGCCACCGTCTTGCCCTTGTCGTCGTCGAAGAACACGCCGGCGGAGCGCTGCAGCTGCGAGACGACCACGCGCTCGGTGCCGTTGATGATGAAGGTGCCCTTGTCCGTCATCAGGGGCAGCTCGCCCAGATAGACCTCCTGGCCACGCTGCTCGCGGATGGTGCGGGTCTTGGCCTCCTTGTCGTGGTCGTAGACGACGAGGCGCAGCGTCACCTTGAGAGGAATGGCGAAGGTCATGCCGCGGTCGTGGCACTCCTCGACCGTGTATTTCGGATCGCCGAAATGATAGCTGTCGAACTCGAGCAGGGCGTTGTCGTTGTAGTCCGCGATGGGGAACACGGACTTGAACACCGCCTGCAGGCCCGTCTCCTCACGACGCTCCGGGGCGACGTCCTTCTGCAGAAACTGCTCGTACGACCGCTTCTGGATCTCGATGAGGTTCGGGATCTCGACGATCGACGGAATCTTGCCGAAGTCCTTGCGGACCCGACGTCCGCACTGAATGGTCCCTGCCATTACATCCTCCGCGCCCTGGCGCCGAGAGGCCGCCGGGTGCTCAACCCCGCCGTGTGAGCCGGGGCCACGCTTGGTGGAAGGGGGCGCGCGCGCCCCGTGTCAAGCTCGTTGGCGCGGGAGGGTTATTTGACTTCGACCGTGGCCCCCACCTCCTCAAGCTTCTTCTTCATGTCCGCGCCTTCCGCCTTGGCCACCTTCTCCTTGACGGCCTTGGGTGCCCCGTCCACGAGGTCCTTGGCTTCCTTGAGGCCGAGCCCGGTCAGCTCGCGCACGACCTTGATGACCTGGATCTTCTTCTCGCCGGCGGCCATGAGAACGACGTCGAACTCCGTCTTCTCCTCGACGGCCGCGCCACCCCCCGCCGCTCCCGCCGCCGCGCCGGGCGCCGCCACCGCTACCGCGGCCGCCGCCGACACGCCCCACTTCTCCTGCAAGAGCTTGGAGAGCTGGGACGCCTCCAGCAAGGTCAGCGAGTCCAGCTTCTCCGCGATCTCTTCGATGTTCGTTGCCATGTCTCGTCCGCCTCCGTGTGTGGTTGCTTCCTCGTGATGTGAAGACTCGATTCAGGCCGACTCCGCGCCCTTGCCCCGCTGCTCGAGCACGTACACGAGTTCGCGCTGCGGCGCCTCGAGCAGGCTCACGAGCTGCGACAGGGGGCCCTGGATGGCGCCCACGATCTGGCTCCGCAGCTGCTCCTTGGACGGGAGCTCGGACAGGGCCTTGAGCTCCGCGGGCTGGAGCACCTTGCCGTCGACCATCCCGAGCTTGATGGTGAGCTGGGGATTGGTCCTGACGAAGGCCTGGAGCGCCTTCGCCACGGGCACGGCGTCCTGCTTCGTGTAGACGAGCCCCGTGGGGCCCTTGAGATGGGCGCCGAGCGCGTCGAGGGGCGAGCCCTTGACGGCCAGGCGCGCCAGGCGGTTCTTCACCACCTTGTACTCGGCCGCGGCCGCTTTCAGCTGCTTGCGCAGCTCCGACATCTGGCGGACGCTCAGCCCGCGATACTCCGTCAGCACCGCGGTCTTGGCCGCGCCCAGCCGCTCCTTGAGCGTGGCCACGCTGTCTACCTTCTCTTGAGTCGGCACGTTTCCGCTCCTAGCTCGGCTTCTTGCTGAACTGGTTGGTCACGCGCTGGGCGTCGACGTGGATGCCCGGACCCATGGTGGTGGATAGCGTGATCGACCGCAGGTAGACACCCTTGGACGCCGCGGGCTTCGCCTTGACGATCGCCTCGAGCAGGGTCATGGCGTTGGCCACGAGATTCTCCTGGGCGAAGGACTTCTTCCCGATGGGCACGTGCACGTTGCCCGCCTTGTCTACCCGGAACTCGACCTTGCCGGCCTTGATCTCGCGCACGGCGCGGGCCACGTCGAAGGTGACGGTGCCGAGCTTGGGATTCGGCATGAGCCCGCGGGGGCCCAGCACCTTGCCGAGACGGCCGACCTGACCCATGAGGTCGGGCGTGGCGATCGTCGAGTCGAAGTCCATGAACCCACCCTGCACCTTCTCGACGAGGTCCTCGGCGCCGACGACGTCGGCTCCCGCCTCCCGGGCCTCGCGCTCCTTCTCGCCCTTGGCGAACACGGCCACCCGCACCGTCTTGCCGATGCCGTGGGGAAGCACGATGGCCCCGCGCACCATCTGATCCGCGTGCTTGGGATCGACCCCGAGCCGGATCGACAGGTCCACCGTCTCGTCGAACTTGGCCGCGGGCGCCTTCTTGACGATGTCCATGGCTTCCTCGACGGAGTACGGCTTCGCCCGGTCGATCAGCGCCTCGGTCGCCTTGATCCGCTTCGTCATCACTGGCATGTCTGTTCGCTCCCTCTCAATTCAGCCCTCGCCTCGTGACGCCCCGGCCTTCGGCCGGGCCGCCCCTCAGCTCATTTCTACTCAGCCCTCGCCTCGTGACGCCCCGGCCTTCGGCCGGGCCGCCCCTCAGCTCGAACTGCGGCTAAACGACGTCGATGCCCATGCTGCGGGCGGTGCCTTCGATGGTGCGCATGGCCGAGTCGATGGAATCCGTGTTCAGGTCCACGAGCTTGGTCTGCGCGATCTCGCGCACCTGGGCCCGCGTCACCTTGCCGATCTTGTCCTTGTGCGGCACGGCCGATGCCTTGGCGATGCCCGCCGCCCGCTTCAGCAAGATGGCTGCGGGGGGAGTCTTGACCACGAAGGTGAAGGACCGGTCGGCAAAGATCGTGACCACCACGGGGAGGATCAGACCCTCCTGGGATCCCGTCTGGGCGTTGAAGCCCTTGCAGAATTCCATGATGTTCACGCCGTGCTGGCCGAGGGCCGGCCCCACGGGGGGCGACGGGTTGGCCTTGCCCGCGGGAATCTGCAGCTTCACCATCGCCTGGACTTTCTTCGCCATGCCCTAGAGCCTCTCCACCTGGTAGTACTCGAGCTCCACCGGGGTCATCCGTCCGAAGATGGCCACCATGACCTTGAGCTTGCCGCGCTCCGGGTTGAGGTCGTCGATCGAGCCCTGGAAGTTCACGAACGGTCCCTCGATGACCCGCACCTTGTCGCCCTTCTGGAAGGTCGACTTGAGCTTGGGCTTCTCCGCCCCCTCCTCCATCTGCTTGAGGATGCCCTCGACCTCCTCGGGCGGCAGGGCCACGGGCTTGGCGCCCGAGCCGACGAAGCCCGTCACCTTCGGCGTCGAGCGCACGAGGTGCCACGTGTCGTCGGTCAGCTCCATCTCCACGAGCAGGTAGCCGGGGAAGAACTTCTGCTCCGTCTCGATCTTCTTGCTCTTCCGGATCTCGCGTACCTTCTCCGTGGGCACGATGACGCGTCCGAAGAGATCCTGGAGGCCGAAGATCTTGGCCCGCGACTCGATGGCCGCCGCCACCTTGTTCTCGAACCCCGAATAGGTGTGGACGACGAACCACTGCTTCGCGGACGTGCTCGTCTCACTCATGCCTGCCGTACCCCCATCGCCTGAGCTAACCCCATCGGAGAACCCGCTCCACGATCCACGACAGCCCCATGTCCACCGCCGCGAGGAAGACGGCGAGGATGACGACCACGGCCAGCACGACCACTGTCGAGTTCGCGACCTCGGCCCGGCTCGGCCAGCTCACTCGGCGGAACTCGCCCAGCACCTCTCGAAAGAACTGCTGGACGCGCTCGAAGAAGCCCATGTCCTCTCAGTCGGTTGACCCGCTTCACTGCCGTCCGTCCCGCTCATCTGACAACCCATCAAATCTGGCAGGCGTGGAGGGATTCGAACCCCCATCCCCCGGATTTGGAGTCCGGTGCTCTAGCCGTTAGAGCTACACGCCTATTTGTTCGACCGTGCGCTCCTACTTCGACTCTTTGTGCGGCACGTGCTTCCGGCACCACTTGCAGAATTTCTTGATTTCCATGCGGTCGGGATGCGTCCGCCGATTCTTGGTCGTGCTGTAGTTCCGACGCTGGCACTCGGTGCAGGCAAGCGAGATGATGTCGCGCATGGGCTACTCCGCGATCTCCGCGACGACGCCGGCGCCCACCGTGCGCCCCCCCTCGCGGATCGCGAACCGCAGCTCCGTGTCCATCGCC
>QHSC01000172.1 GCA_003220345.1 Candidatus Rokuibacteriota bacterium
GCCGCCGGATTGGCCAGGAGGCATTCTGGTTCCTGCCGACGAAGAACACGCTCGATCGCGCGACCGCCATGATGCCGGGCCTCCTGTACGAGCGGCTCGACGATCTCGGCCTCGATTTCTGCGTTGTGTATCCGACGGCGGGGCTCGGGTACTACCGCCTGCCACCGGAGAAGCATCGGCGGGCGCTCTGCCGCGCCTACAACGTGTTCACCGCCGAGCAGTTTCGCCCCTTCGGCGACCGCATCATCCCGGCCGCCATCATCCCGATGTACTCGCCGGAAGAAGCCATCGAGGAGCTGGAGTTCGCCTCGAAGCAGCTCGGCCTCCGGGTCATCATGATGGGTGGCCTCATCCGCCGCCCGATCCCCGCGCTGGCGGACGAGCATCCGGAGGCGTCGAAGTTCGTCGAGTGGTACGACGTGATCGGGATCGACAGCGAGCACGACTACGATCCGGTGTGGGCAAAGTGTCGCGAGCTCCGGATCGCGCCGAGCTTCCACAACGGCGCGCGCTCGATCCTGCTCCGGAACTCTCCGTCGAACTTCTGCTACAACCACATCGGCCACTTCGCGTCGGCGGGGGAGGCGATGGCCAAGGCTCTCTTCTTCGGCGGCGTTACCCGGCGCTTTCCGGAGCTGAACTTCGCCTTCCTGGAGGGCGGGGTGGGCTGGGCCTCCTCGCTCTACGCGGATCTCGTCGGCCACTGGGAGAAGCGGCACCGCAACGCGCTCGAGAACACGAACCCCGCGCGGCTCGACCACGCGGCGCTCCTGGCGCTGGCGGAGAAGTACGCGCAGCCCGCGATGCTGCAGGCCGTGCAGCGCGGCGAAGGGCTGGACGACAACGGGAACGGCACGGGGGGTGTGGAGGATCTCGACGACTACTCGCGCTGCAAGATCAGTCGCAAGGAAGACATCCGCGATCTCTTCGTGCCGCGCTACTACTTCGGCTGCGAGGCCGACGACCCGCTCAACGCATGGGCCTTCAATCGCAAGGCCAATCCCATGGGCGCGCGCCTCAACGCGCTCTTCAGCTCGGACATCGGACATTTCGACGTGCCCGACATGACCGAGGTCGTGCCCGAGGCGTACGAGCTGGTGGAGGACGGCCTGCTCGACAGCGATGATTTCCGGGATTTCATGTTTGCCAACGCCGTGCGCTTCTGGGGCGAGGTGAACCCGGAGTTTTTCAAGGGCACCGTGGTCGAGAAGCAGGCGGCGGAGGTGCTCGGGAGGTAATCCATCCATGAGAACGGTCGTTGGGTCAAGAGGCTGTGTGGCCGTCGATCTCCTTTTTAGAGTCGCGGGGATGGGAAAGACGGTTGCACAATCGCCTCAGGATCGACGATCGGCGGCGAGGCAATACCCTGATACCCGTCACATTGGCCTCTCCGTGTGACCGACGGGCCCGAGAGCGCGATGTCCCCGGCGGCAAGCGTCCACCAGCCATCCATTCGCGCACGCGGCGCATGATGTCGTGTTCGATCTCGACGACCTGCGGTCGTCGAAGAGGGGCGGCCCAATCAGTAGGCGGTCATGACAGACCATGAATCACTCCGAGCACGCCCGCACTGGAACGAGTGCCGTGGGAGGATCGCGTCAGGCCGCCACCTCCTTACGCCGAGGCCGGGGCCGGCCGGCCCCGCCGACGGAACTCGTCATAGTCGATCACCGCCGGGCAGCAGGACACGCGGATGCGTCTCCGCGATCCCCTGCTGGGGCACGATCTCGTGGCCATGGCCGCGCCGGTGACGAAGTGGAGTGTCCAGGCCGAGCGAGCCGACGAGCTGTCCCTGCTCCTCCATCGCGCGTTCAAAGTGGCGAACGATCCGCCCGCTGGTCCCGTGTTCGTCGCCCTGCCCATCGACGTGATGGAGCAGGAGTCGGAGAACGAGCCCGTGGCGCCCGGCACGCTGCACCGGGCGGGCCCCGCAGCGCCCGCCGGAGTCGCCGAGGCCGCAGCGCTCTTGGCTGGCGCGCAGAGCCCCGTCATCGTCGTCGGGGACGAGGTGGCGCGCTTCGGAGCGGGAGCCGAGATCGTGGCGCTGGCCGAGGCGCTGGGAGCCGCGATGTGGACCGAGGGCATTCGCATGCACGCCTCTGTCCCAAGCAGCCACCCGAACTTCCGGCTGGCGCTTGGATTCGACGCCCTGTCGATCCGCAAGGCGCTGGAGGGTGCCGATGTTCTTCTGCTCGTGGGCGGTCCCTTTTTCGAAGAGGTATGGTTCTCGCCGGGGTCTCCGTTTCCCACGGGTGCGGCCGTGATCCAGGTCGAGACCTCGTCGCAGCGGCTGGCCTACAACTACGGCGTGAAGGTGGGACTGATTGGCGATCCGAAGGCCACGCTCGCGGCGCTCCTGGTCGATGTGAATGGCAAGGCTTCGGCCGGATACCGTGAGGCGGCCGCCCGGCGCAACGAGGCGCTCAAATCGCTCAAGGACGGCGACGCCGCGGCCCAACGAGCCCGCGCCCAGAAGCGCTGGGACAACACCCCCATCTCCATGCCCCGGCTCATGGCCGACATCGCGTCGGCGTTGCCGGCCGACGCCATCGTGGTGGACGAGGCGATCACGGCGGGCCCCGATCTCGCCCGCACGCTCAGCTTCAGCAAGCGGGGCGACTACTTTGGAGCGCGGGGCGGCGGCATCGGACAAGCTCTGCCGGGGGCGCTCGGCGTCAAGGTCGCGTGCCCCGACCGGCCGGTGGTGGCCATCTCGGGCGACGGCTCGTCCATGTACAGCATCCAGGCCCTGTGGACGGCCGCCCACCACGATTTGCCCATCGTGTTCGTCATCCTCAACAACGGCGAGTACCGCATCCTCAAGCACAACATGGACGTGTACCGGCAGCGTTTCGGGGCCAAGCCCGATCGCCCCTACCTTCACATGGATCTGGGGAAGCCGAGGCTTGGCTTCCTCGATCTCGCCCGCGGGCTCGGGGTCTCGGCGGAGCGCATCACGACACCGGGCGACCTGACGGGCGCCCTGTCGCGAGCCATCGCGGCCAAACGTCCGCATCTGATCGAGGTCGTCATCGAGGGCAAGGTGGCCTAAAGCGCATGACCACCCGCGGGCTCTGCAGAGCGTCGGCGGCGCTTGACGCCCACCCCGCGGCAGGATCAGAATGACGGCGCCAATGATCCGGCCCGTGAGACCTGTTCCGGTTCCGCGACGAGCATTCCCGGCTAGCCGAAAGGAGCGATCATGAGATTCGAGAACCCCACGCGCGGTGGTCGACTCGCCCGCCTAGTGCAGGCCCTCTTGATTGGGGCTGCCCTCGCGCTGGCCGGCGGGACGCCCGCCTCAGCCCAGGAAGTGCTCACCAACGAGAGCGTGGTCGGCATGGTGAAGGCTGGTCTGCCGGAGTCGGTGATCATCCAGAAGATTCGGTCGGCGTCGCGGAAGTTCGATACCAGCACGGATGGGCTGATCAAGCTCAAGCGTGCCGGCGTCCCGGACAAAGTCATCGAAGCCATGGTGAGCGAGCTCAGCGTGCCGCCGACCGCCGCCGCCTCGACCGCTGATCCGGCCATCGCCTACGCTGGAACGGGCGGCGAGAAGAAGCTCAGCCCGACTCACGGCGTCAAGGAGATCTCGGCTGCCCCCTTCGTCGGCTCGCGCCAGGAGGTGGTCCTGCCGTCCGCCCGCGCGGAGTACCGCATCACGGACAAGGAGCCCGTGTTCACCACGCCGCAGCCGGCACAGCAATGGATCCTCGCGCGGCTCAAGCCCGGCAAGCAGGACCGCAACCTGCCAATGAGCAAGAACGACGGCTGGGGCTGGGGCGGCGCGACCTTCCGCGACGGCGTCGATCCGAAGTACGCCGTCAAGCTGGTCGCCGAGCCCGGCCAGCAAGGCCTCACCAAGCTGCGGCCCGAGCAACCGCTGGCGCCGGGCGAGTACGGCTTCATCGCGGTCACCCGCGGCCAGCCCAACATGGTGGAGGTCTTCGACTTCGGCGTCGATTGACCTTCGCGGGAGTCGTCGCGAATGTCGGTCACGACGCAAGCGCACCTGACGGCTCGATCGCCGTAGGTTCCACAGGAAGCCGCGGTCGACCTGCTTGTAGCGGCTAGATCGGTTCCCCGGCCGCCTTGAGACTGCCCCCCGCGTTCACCGAATCCTGTCCGGGCCATCGGGCCTCTAAAGAGGCGATCGCGACGGCCAGGACGCGGGCGCGCCTCAGTACAAGGACCTCGTGCGGCGTGACCTGGAGGAGAGTATCCCTTAGCCAAAGGAGAGCCGAACCATGAGCCCATCCTCGCGCCGAGTTGCGCAGGTCGTCACGCCGGAGCCCGTGGTCGAAGGAGCGGGTGTGCATCTCCGGCGGAGCATCGGGACGCCTCGGCTCGACCATCTTGACCCGTTCCTGCTCCTCGACCACTTCGAATCGGTGAGCCCGGCAGACTACGAGGCAGGTTTTCCCTATCACCCACATCGCGGGATCGAGACGGTGACGATCGTCCGCAAGGGCGAGATACGCCACCGCGACTCGCTGGGACACCGGGGCAGCATCGGGGGAGGCGACATCCAGTGGATGACCTCGGGAAGCGGGATCCTCCACGAGGAGATGCCGCAGGTCCGTCCCGAAGGCATCGGCGGATTGCAGCTATGGCTCAACTTGCCCGCGCGCGAGAAGATGAGCCGACCAAAGTATCGCGATCTGCAGGGAGAGCAACTGACGGAGACGCAGACGAAGGACGGCGCGCGAATCCGCGTGATCGCGGGTGAGACCGCGGGACTCGTGGGACCGGTGGAGGGCCTCGCGGTCGCCCCAAAGTTCGTGGACGTGACGCTGCCACCCGGATCCACGATCCGGGAAGTCGTGCCGCGAGGTCATGCTGCCTTCGCCTACGTGGACCACGGCGAGGTCAGCTTCGGGTCTTCGCGTGCGCCCGTGCGCGCGCCCGCCCTCGTGATCTTCGATGACGGTGACACGGTGGAGGCATCGGCCGGACCAGGTGGGGGCCGGTTTCTCCTGGCCGCGGCTCGACCGCTTGGCGAGCCGATCGCGCGCCACGGACCGTTCGTGATGAACACACGTGCCGAGATCGAGCAGGCCCTGCAGGACCTTCGCGTCGGCCACTTCATTCGCGACGAGCCACGCGACGGGTGACGCCCCTCTAGGCGAGGATGGAGGAGGCCTCTTCTCGGGTCACCGCGCCAAACCAGGAAGCGTCCGCGGCAGACGCAGCAGCCAAGACCGCCAGCCGTCGAGGGGCGCTCGCTAAAAAGGCAACACGCGACTCGTCTCGGAACGGGGCACGATCGCGCACCCGAGTCCCTGGAGGTCGCGACTCACGTCAGCGTTGCGCTGCCGATCTCGCCGATGATCGTCGTACGCATGCGGCGCCGGATTGGACGGACCTGGACCCTGCCTCCGGTCCGAGAATATCGCGGCCAGCCCCGCAGCCTCCTGGGCAGCGAATTCCTGCTGTAGCGACGCGAGTAACTCTGGGTGGT
>QHSC01000054.1 GCA_003220345.1 Candidatus Rokuibacteriota bacterium
AGTCGAAGGGCGGGTCATGAAGGTTGATGCGGCCGCCGGGAAAGTGACGGTCCAGGAGGCCGACGGCAAGACCCACGAGTTCCAGGCCTCGCAGGAGGCGCTCAAGACCATGAAGGCGGGCGACCGCATCGAGGCCAATCTCAGGCCATCCTGCTGACGAGCAGGCCAGCGGCCTGACGGGGGAGGTCCGATGAAACCGGTCATGGGCGATTACCGGCGCGGTCACGCCCGCACATGGTTGGGCACGACCGCATCGAATCAGAAGGCGGGCCACGCCACCGGGCGCCGCCGCCAGGCACAGCGTCACCCAGCGAAGGTGTGGAAGCGTCGTCCGGTTACTCGCGCGGGATCCGATCGCCCCAAGCGGTCGGGGCCCGCGCGGTAACCCTTCGCCCGTATTTAACTTAAATCAAAGGACAGGCGGGTGTCTCCACCTGTTCCCCCGCCACCAATTCGATCGGCCTTCCGGCAAACCTTCTGATTCATTGGGCGATCAGGGCTCTGGAAGGGCAGCGCATTCCACGCATGCCCACCGCCCCATCTCGCCTCGCGCCTTGTCACCAAGGAGGGAATCCCGTAAACTCGCGCCGTCTCGGTCGATCTTCGCTCATCTTCAACGGCTCATCGCGAGGAGAGGACATGGCAAAGCAGCCGGGCAAGACCCGACGTGAGTTCCTACGCGACGCCGCGGTCGCCGCGGGCGGCGCGGCTCTGGCCGGCGCGCTGCCGGCAGCGGACGCCGTCGCGCAAGGGGCCAAGGCCCCAGAGCCCAAGCTGGGTGCCCAGCTCATAGGAAAGCTCGAGGGCCCCGAGCTCATCCTCGATCACGCCAAGTGGCCGAAGAAGCTCGCCGAGGCGCCCATGCTCGCCGACCTGGTCAAGGCGGGCAAGCTGCCACCCGTCGAGAAGCGCGTGCCCGAGGAGCCCATGGTCGTCAAGCCGCTGCACACGATCGGCCGCTACGGCGGCACGTGGCGCCGCGGCTTCACCGGGCCCGGGGACGGCGAGAACGGCAACCGCATCGTCTCCACGGACAAGATCCTCTTCTGGGACTACACGGGCACCAAGGTCATGCCCTGTGTGGCCAAGGAGTGGAAGCAGAGCGACGATGGCAAGACCGTAACCATCTCGCTCCGCAAAGGCATGAAGTGGTCTGATGGGATGCCTTTCACGGCCAACGACTTCGTCTTCTGGTACGAAGAGGTTTACCTCAACAAGGATCTCGTGCCCACGCCGCACCCGGACTTCATGGCCGGCAGCAAGTCGGGCGCCATCCGCAAGGTGGACGATACCACCGTGGTCTTCGAGTTCCAGGATCCCAATTTCCTCTTCGTCGACATCCTGGCCGGAAGCACCGCCATCGGCGGCGGCCAGGCCACGCAGGCCATGGGCGGTCGCAGCATGGGCGGCTACATGCCCGCCCACTACATCAAGCAGTTCCTCCCGAAGCACTCCTCCAAGGAGGAGGTGGAGAAGAAAGCCAAGGCGGCTGGCTTCGACGGCTGGGTCAGCTATATCCGGAATCGCTGGGACTGGCGGCTCAACCCGGAGCTGCCCGTGCTCACGCCGTGGAAGACAGTGAACCCGATCAACACACCGACCTGGGTGCTCGAGCGGAACCCGTACTACATGGGCGTGGACACCGCAGGCAATCAGCTCCCGTATATCGACCGCATCAGCATGACGCTGGCCGAGAACCTTGAGGTCCTGAACCTGCGCGCCGTCGCCGGCCAGTACGACCTCCAGGAGCGGCATACGGCGCTGGGCAAGCTGCCCGTCTTCCTCGAGAACCGGGCCAAGCTCGGCTACGAGGTCCGCCTGGATCCCGCCTTGAACGGATCAGACGCCACCCTGCAGACGAACCAGTCGTACGACGCCGACGCCGAGATCGCCAGGTGGCTTCACACGAGCGATTTCCGACGCGCGCTGTCCATGGGCATCGACCGCGACCAGCTGAACGAGACGTTCTGGGTGGGAGTGGGCGTTCCCGGCTCCACCGCGCCTTCGGAGAGCCTGCCGTACAGTCCGGGGCCGGAATGGCGCAAGAAGTGGTCGACGCTCGACGTGAAGCAGGCCAATGGGCTCCTCGACTCGATCGGGCTCGCCAAGAAGGACGGTGACGGCTATCGGCTGCGCACCGACGGCAAGGGCCGGCTGCGCCTCGAGCTGCAGACGTCCGCGGGCGCCTTCGTGCCACACACGCAGATCGCCGAGATGATCAAGGAACAGTGGAAGAGGATCGGCATCCAGGCCGACGTGAAGGAGATGGAGCGCAGCCTTTTCTTCCGCCGGGTGGCCGGCAACGAGCATCAGATCGCCCTGTGGGCCAACGACGGCTCGGAGGTGCTCTATCTCTTCCCGCGCCATGCGCTGCCCCTCGACCCCGTGGAGGCCTTGCTCGGCACGCCGATCGCGCGCTGGTACGCCTCCAACGGCTCCCAGGGAAAGGCGCCCAAGGATCCGCGAATGATCTCGGCCCTCGAGCTTTTCCGATCGGCCGCGGGCAAGAAGACCCAGGAGCGCTACAAGGTCGCCCAGGAGATCTGGAAGATCCTGATCGACGAGCAGTACAGCATCGGCACCGTGGGGCAGTCGCCCGCGACCATGGGGGTCAGGATCGTCAGCAACAAGCTGGGCAACATTCCCGCGCGCCAGATCAATGCCCAGCACGCGCGCACGCCCTGCTCCTCGCACCCGACGACCTTCTTCTACAAGGCCTGATGCCGCTAGTGTCGAGTTCTCATCCCTCTCCCCCATCGGGCGAGAGGGCCGCGGTTCGAGCCGAGACGCTGCCGACGAGCCGCAGGCGAGGGGAGCGGTGAGGTGAGGGCTGGCACGATGAGGGGGCGCTAAGGCGCAATGCTCGCGTATCTCGTGCGGCGGCTGTTCCTGGCCGTCCTGACGATCTGGGCCGTCTCCGTCCTGTCCTTCGTCGTCATCCAGCTGCCGCCGGGGGACTACATCACCTCGTACATCGCCCAGATGTCGGCCTCGGGCAGCTTCGTGTCGGCGCAAGAGGCGGAAGCGCTGCGTCAGCAGTACGGGCTCGACAAGCCCGTGTGGGTTCAGTACCTCCGCTGGATGAAGCTGGTGCTGCAGGGCAAGTTCGGCATGGCCCTCGAATGGGGCCGCCCCGTCTCCGAGGTGATCGGCGACCGCCTGTGGCTGACCATGGCCGTGTCCATTGCTGCCATCATCTTGACCTGGGCCCTCGCCCTGCCCATCGGCATCTACTCGGCCGTGCGCCAGTACTCGATCGGGGACTACATCGCGACGTTCATCGGTTTCGCCGGGCTGGCCGTGCCGTCCTTCATGCTCGCCCTCGTCCTGATGTATTTCGGCTTCACCCTCTTCAACATGAACATCGGCGGCCTCTTCTCCGACGAGTTCGCGCAGGCGCGGTGGAGTCTCGCCAAGGCCTGGGACCTCATCAAGCATCTGCCCCTGCCCGCGGCCATCCTCGGGCTGGCGGGCACGGCCCAGCTCATCCGGATCATGCGCGCCAACCTCCTCGACGAGCTGCGCCGGCCCTACGTTGTGACGGCACGCGCGCGGGGCCTGGGCGAGTGGCGGCTCATCCTCAAGTATCCGGTGCGGGTCGCCCTCAACCCCTTCGCGAGCACGGTCGGCTATCTGCTCCCCTACGTGGTCTCGGGCAGCATCATCGTCTCGCTCGTGCTCTCGCTGCCCACAGTGGGACCGCTCCTGCTCCGCGCCCTCATCGCCCAGGACATGTTCCTCGCCGGCACCATCGTGCTCTTGCTGGGCGTGATGACCGTCATCGGCACCCTGCTGTCGGATCTTCTCCTCATGGTGATCGACCCGCGGATCCGCCTGGAGGGCAGGAAATAGCCGAGCGGGAGGAAGAACGGATCTCGGTCGCCACCCAGTGGCAGCTCATGTGGTGGCGCTTCCGACGCCACCGGATGGCCATGGTCGGCACCGCCGTGGTCCTGGTGTTCTACGCCGCCGTCGTCTTTGCCGACTTCCTGGCCTATTCGGATCCGGGCGCGTCGGAAGCCCAGCGCTCGCTGCTGCCGCCCCAGCGCATCAATTTCTTCCAGGACGGCCGCTTCGCCCCCTACGTGTACGGGCTCACGGGCAAGCGGGATCCGATGACCTTCAAGCGCGTCTACACGCCCGACCCCGAGAAGAAGATCGCCGTCCAGTTCTTCGCCCACGGCTTCGAGTACCGCTTCCTCGGCCTCTTCCCGACCGACCGCCACCTGCTCGGCCTCGAAGGGGCGCGGGCGGAGGATGCCCTCTTCGTGATCGGCACCGACGAGCAGGGACGCGACCTCTGGTCCCGCCTCATGTATGGCACGCGCACCTCGCTCACCATCGGTCTCCTGGGCGTCGGCATGAGCCTCGTGCTCGGGGTCGTGCTCGGCGGGATCTCCGGCCTCTACGGCGGCGTGGTGGACACCGTGATCCAGCGCGTGATCGAGATCCTTCGCTCCATTCCCACCATTCCTCTCTGGATGGGGCTGGCCGCCGCCCTCCCGAACGACTGGACAGTGATGCAGGTCTACTTCGCCATCACCCTCATCATCTCGCTCGTCGGCTGGACGGAGCTGGCCCGCGTGGTGCGCGGCCGCTTTCTCTCGCTCCGCGAGGAGGATTTCGTGATGGCGGCGGAGCTGGCGGGGTGCTCGCGAGCCCGCATCATAGTCAGCCACTTGATCCCCTCCTTCCTGAGCCACATCATCGCCGCCACCACCCTCGCCATCCCCGCCATGATCATCAGCGAGACCTCGCTGTCCTTCCTGGGGCTGGGTCTCCGCCCGCCCGCCATCAGCTGGGGCGTGCTCCTCCAGCAGGCCCAGAACATCCAGGCGCTCGCCATCTCGCCGTGGCTCCTCGCCGCCTCCGTGCCCGTCATCATCGTGATCCTCGCCCTCAACTTCATGGGTGACGGGCTGCGTGACGCCGCCGATCCTTACGGCCACTGATGCCTGCGGCCCCGCGTCCGATCCTGGAGGTGCGTGACCTCCGCACGTACTTCTTCCCGGAGGAGGGCACGGTCAAGGCGGTGGACGGCGCGCACTTCGACGTCTATCCTCGGAAGACGCTCGGCATCGTGGGCGAGAGCGGCTGCGGCAAGAGTGTCACCGCGCGTTCAATCCTTCGGATAGTCGAGCGCCCCGGCCGCATCGTGAGCGGCTCCATCCTGTTGCGCCGCGAGGGTGAAGGGGAGGGCATCGATCTCACGCGGCTCGATCCCGATGGGCGGGAGATGCGCCGGATACGCGGGGAAGACGTTGCCCTCATCTTCCAGGAGCCCATGACCTCCTTCAGCCCCGTGCATAGCGTGGGCAACCAGATGATCGAGAACATCCGGCTCCACCAGGACGTGGGCAAGCTGGAGGCGCGCGCGCGGGCCGTGGACATGCTTCGCCAGGTCGGCGTGTCGAGCCCCGAGCAGCGCGTGGATCAGTATGCCTTCGAGCTGTCGGGCGGCCTGCGCCAGCGCGCCATGATCGCCCTCGCCCTCTCCTGCCACCCGCGCATCCTGATCGCCGACGAGCCGACCACGGCCCTCGACGTCACCACCCAGGCCCAGATCCTGGATCTCCTCGCGACGCTCCAGCAGCGCGAGGGCATGGCCATCATCCTGATCACGCACAACCTGGGCGTGGTCGCGGAGATGTGCGACGAGGTCGCCGTCATGTACCTGGGTCGGGTCGTCGAGCAGGGGCCCGTGGACGCCATCTTCCACGAGCCCAAGCATCCATATACGCGCGCCCTCCTCCGCTCCATGCCGAGCATCAAGGCGCGCGTCCGCTCGCGGCTTCCCGTCATCGAGGGCTCCATCCCGCATCCCTACAATCGCCCCGAGGGATGCGCGTTCCATCCGCGGTGCCCCGACTTCATGCCCGGCCGCTGCGATCAGGAGGAGCCCGCGCCCCGCCCCGTGGGGACGGCGCAGGAGGCGGCCTGTCTTCTCTATCCCGAGGCAGCGCCGGCGCGATGAGCGCTTGCGCGAAGAGGCCCGATCGAAACCCGTGGTCCTCCAACACCACGCAAACCCGATGACCGAGCGCCTGCTCGAGGTCAAGGGGCTCCGCAAGCACTTTCCCATTCGCCGGGGTCTGCTCCGCCGCGTCGTCGCCCAGGTGCGGGCGGTGGACGATGTCTCCTTCCACGTGGATCGTGGCGAGACGCTGGCCCTGGTGGGCGAGAGCGGCTGCGGCAAGACCACGACCTCGCGCTGCATCCTGCGGGCCCTCACCCCCACGGAAGGGCAGATCCTCTTCCGCGCCGCGGGCGGCCAGGTGCTCGACGTCGCCGCCCTCGGCCGGCGCGAGCTCCGCCCGCTGCGCCGGCAGATGCAGATGATCTTCCAGGACCCGTTCTCCTCGCTGAACCCGCGGCGTACCCTGCTCGACATCGTGGCCGAGCCGCTCGTGGCCAATGGCATCGGGACGCGTCGGGAGCGGCTCGATCGCGTGGTCGAGCTCCTGCGGTTGGTGGGACTGAGACCGGAATACATGCGCCGCTACCCCCACGCCTTCAGCGGCGGCCAGCGCCAGCGGGTCGGCATCGCGCGGGCGCTCGCCGTCAGCCCCAGCCTCGTCGTGGCCGACGAGCCCGTCTCCGCCCTCGACGTCTCGGTGCAGGCGCAGATCCTCAACCTCCTCCAGGATCTCCAGGACAAGCTCGGCCTCACGTATCTCTTCGTCGCCCACGACCTCTCCGTGGTCAAGCTCGTGAGCGACCGCGTGGCCGTGATGTACGTGGGGCGCATCGTGGAGCTGGCGCCCACGGAGGCGCTCTTCGCCACGCCCCGGCATCCCTACACGGAGGCGCTGCTGGCCGCCGTGCCCAAGCCCGATCCGCGCCTGCGCGCGAAGCGCATCCTCCTCGAGGGCGAGGTCGCCGATCCCTCGAATCCGCCCCCCGGCTGTCACTTCCACCCGCGCTGCGCCTACGCCGTCGAGCGCTGTCGCGTGGAGACGCCCGTGTTGACCGAGATCGTCCCGGGACACGCCGTCGCCTGCCACCGCGCTCCCGAACTGACCCTGCGAGGTGTCGAGACCTAGGGGTCAGGTCTCACAACCCAACATGTTTCGCCCTTCTGCGCTGCAATAAGCTCGGCTGGCGAGCCAATGTTGGATTGTGAGACCTGACCCCTCTGTCAGTCGAGGAGGGCGATGGCGCGGACGGGGGAGCCGTCGGCGCCGTCGAGCTTGAGGGGGAGGGCGATGAAGCGGCAGCGCGGCGCACCGATCTGGTCGAGGTGGGTCAGGTACTCGATGACGGTGATGCCGGCGGGGAAGAAGACGTCGTGGGTGGTGCACTCGTAGCGCGTCACCTCCTTCCCCGGCTCGAAGATGGTGGTGCGCACGGCGTAGTCGGGCGGGTAGTCGTAGCCCACGGCCTTGACCTTGCGCGCCACCAGCCAGTCGCAGGCGCTCCGCCCCGTGTAGGGCGCCTCGCGCCAGAATCGCTCGCTCTCCACCGGGCACTTGCGCGGCCAGTCCGTGCGCAGCAGCACGATGTCGCCGGCCTGCACGTGGCCGCCGAGGCGCTCCAGATCGCCCGCCGTCACCTCGCCGTTCTCCCCCAGGTGGGTCAGGTCCACCACGGCCGCGGGCCCCATCCACTGGTCCACGGGCATCTGGGCGATGTCGCGATCGCCCGGCAGGAAGTGCACGGGCGCGTCCACGTGCGTGTAGGCGTGGCAGCTCGAGGTGAAGATGGTGGACTGAAAGAGGTTGCCCGCCTCGTGGCTCGAGCGCCGCTCGCTCTTCACCGTCCAGCGGAAGTGCGGCTTCAGGGGAAAAGAAAGATCCACGACGCGCACGGGCGCCATCCTCGCCCGCTACCCTCGGTCTTGTCAATGTGCGCAAATTGCGAAGACTTCGCGATACCTTTGTGACGTGGACACGACCGAAAGCTCCCCCCCGCCGCCCGTGGGGATCGGGGGGTGGCTCATCCTGGTGGCGGTGGGACTGTGCCTGACGCCGATCCGGATCGCGGCGGAGATCCTCGCGACCGTGCGTCCCCTCAACCCGGCGCTCTGGCATGCCCTCACCACGCCGGGCGCGCGCGCCTACCACCCGCTCTTTGGCCCGTGGATCGTGGGACAGCTCGTCGCATATTCCGCGCTGCTCCTGTGGGCGCTCGCTCTTCTCTACCTCTTCTTCGCCAAGAAGCGGATATTCCCCAGGCTCATGATCGCGTTCTTGATCGCCCGCGCCCTCGTGCAGGTCGCCGACATCTCGGTCGCGCTCAGAATTCCCATGGTGGCTAACTCGCTGCAGGTCAACGTGTTCGGGGGGCCGATCATCGCGATCGTCGTGGCCGCGATCTGGGTGCCGTATTTCCTGTGGTCCCGTCGCGTGGCGTCCACTTTTGTAAACTAGCTGGAAGGAAATCCCTCGCCTATTCAGCCCTCGCCTCGTCGCCAGAGGCGGGCGTCTCGGCTCGAACTGCGGCCCTCTCCCCATGGGGCGAAGGATAGTGTCAAGGTTCGCGGGTTGCGTTGCGGTTACGGATGGCCCGACAATGGCGCCCGATGCCTCGACGCCGCCGTACCATCCTCCACCGTGGCATTCTCCTGGCGGTGCTCGTAGCGGGCATCGTTGCCGCGTTCGCCTTCCGGCGCTACCTGACCGTGCCTCAGATTCAGGACTTCGTGGGGCGTCTGGGGCACTGGGGGCCCATCGTCTTCGTCCTCGCCTATGCTGTGGGTCCGGCCTTCTTGATTCCGGGGCTCCCGCTCGACTTGGCAGCCGGGCTGCTCTTCGGGCCCATCTGGGGGACGGTGTACTCGCTCGTGGGGGCGACCCTGGGCGCCACCGTCGCCTTCCTCACCGCGCGCACGGTGGGGCGAGACTGGACCGAGCAGAAGCTCTCGGGACCCCTCAAGAGGCTGAAGGACGGCGTGGACAGAGGCGGCTGGGAGTTCGTCGCCTTCGTGCGGCTCGTGCCGGTGATCCCCTACAACCTTCTCAACTACGCCCTCGGCCTGACCCGGATCCGCCTCGTCCCGTACGTGCTTGCCACGTTCGTGTTCATGCTCCCGGCTACCACGGTGTACGTCTACACGGGCTGGGCAGGCGGTGAGGCGCTGGCGGGCGAGGGGACCATGAGCGAGACGCTCGCGCGCGTGGCCTTGGCCCTGAGCGCCCTGGGCGCGCTGGCCGTGCTGCCGCGGCTGGTGGTGCGCCTGGCCCGACGGCGGCGCAAGCTGCCGCGTTAATTCAGCACTCGCCTCGCTGGGGACCTACTCAGCTCTCGCCTCACGGCTTCGCCCTTCGGCTCGATTTGCCACGCCGGCGGGATTCACCCAGCTCTCCCCTCGGGCCTCCGGCCCTCAGCTCGAACTGCGGGCCCCGTCTCAGCTCGAACGTCAGCTCTGCGGCGTCTCCTCGAGGCGCTTCATGCCGAAGAGCCGGTGCTGCTCGATGGCCCTGGCCGCGTCGCCGAGATTGTCCGCATCCAGGGCGTCGATGATGCGCTCGTGCTCGGCCAGCGATTCGGTGGCGAAGCCGCCGCGCCGGGCGTGCATGATGAGACGGTAGTACTCGCCGCGGTCCCAGAGAGTCTCGAGGATGTGCATCACCTGCGGTAGCCCCGCCGCCTCCCAGAGCAGGTGATGGAATCGGCCGTCGGCCTGGACGGCCCGCCCGACGTCGTCCTGGGAGCGCGCCGCCAGCATCTCTTTCTGGAGAGCCCGCAGCCGCGCGCGTAGCTCGGGCGTGATCTTGCCCACCGACTCGCGGAGGCAGAGCAATTCGAGGGCCGCCATGAGCATGAAGCGCTCGCGAATCTCACCGGGCGCCCATCCCAGGACGACCACGTCCTTGCTGGGCGAGATGCGAACGAAGCCGTCGACCTCGAGCCGCTGGAGCGCCTGCATGACGGGGATGCGGCTGATCCCGGCGCTCGCGGCGACGGAGGCGGCGACGATGCGCTCTCCGGGCGCAAAGCGCCCCTCGACGATGGCGCGGCGGAGGTCCTGGTAGGCGGATTTCTCGAGGGTCTGGTGCCTGGCCAGAGCGGGGAAGAGATCGCGGCCGACCGCCGGGGCCGGCCCCTTCTCCAATGATGGCTGGCCTTCGGCTGGCCCCCTGCTCTGCATGGCCGAGTGTATACAATGGATGGCAGGGGCCCCGTCAAGCCCCCCCTCGCCGGCGCGCGCGCCTCGCCTTGCGCCATGACAGACTCGCGTCTATGCTGCGCGGCATCCGACACGAAGGACCTGCACCGCCTCACGAAAGGACCAGAACATGCCGACCGCCACTCCTCGACTCATGGGCGCCGAGGTCAAGCGCAAGGAAGATCCCCGGCTCGTCACCGGCATCTCGTCCTACGTCGACGACATCACCATCCCGGGCTTGCATTACGTGGCGTTCGTGCGCAGCCCGCACGCCCACGCCAAGGTGGGCACGATCGACACGACGGCCGCCGTCAAGCGGGCCGGCGTGTTCAAGATCGTGACGGGCCAGGACATCCGCGCCCACTGCCAGCCCATTCCGCTGGGCGGGCCGAGCGCCGAGGGAGGCGGGGGGGCGGAGACGGCGGGCGGCCGCCGGCACTATCCGCTGTCGATCGGCCGCGTCCGGCACGTGGGCGAGCCGGTGGCCGCCGTGATCGCGACGTCCCAGTCGGCCGCGGCCGATGGCGCCGTCGACGTCGTGGTCGACTGGGAGGTGCTGCCCGCGGTGGCCGACCAGCTCGCGGCGATGGCGGCGGGCGCGCCCCAGCTCTTCGAGGACGCGCCGAAGAACATCGAGCACGAGACGAACATCAAGGTGGGTGAGCCCGACGCCGCCTTCGCCAAGGCGTCCAAGGTGGTCAAGCAGCGCATGGTCAGCCAGCGGCTCTGCGGCGTGCCCATGGAGCCGCGCGCGGCGCTGGCCGCGCCCGATCCCGCCAGCGGTGGGGTCACGCTCTGGTCGACGCACCAGGCGCCCCACATGCTGCGCAACGACATCGCCGCCTGCCTCGGCCTGGAGCAGAATCTCGTGCGCGTGATCGCGCCGGAAGTGGGCGGCGGCTTCGGCGTGAAGTTCGGCATCTATCCAGAGGACGTCACGCTGGCCGTCATCGCCAAGCTCTTCCGCGTTCCCGTGCGGTGGACGGAGACGCGCGTCGAGCACATGACGTCGACCACCCATGGGCGGGCGCAGGTCACCGACCTGGAGGCCGCCGTGGAGGCCGACGGCACCATCACGGCCGTCCGCATGCACGTCATCGCCGACATCGGCGCCTATCCGATCTTCACGTTCATTCCCGACCTCACGCTGTTCATGGGCGTCGGCGTGTACAAGGTGACCAACGTCGACCTCAAGTCTACGTGCGTCTTCACCAACTCCACGCCCGTGGCCGCCTATCGGGGGGCCGGGCGACCGGAGGCGGCCTACTACCTCGAGCGGCTCGTGGATGTCGTGGCGCAGGAGCTGGGCAAGCCGCCGGAGGAGATCCGGAGAAAGAACTTCATCCCGCCCTCCGCCTTTCCCTACGCGACGCCCACGGGGCAGAAGTACGACAGCGGGGAGTACGATCGCGCGCTCGGCAAGGCCCTCGACCTCGCCGGCTACCAGAAGCTGCGCGCCGAGCAGAAGGACCGGATCAGCGGTGGCGACAAGAAGCTGCTCGGCGTCGGCATGGCCGTCTACGTCGAGATGTGCGGCTTCGGCCCCTTCGAGAGCGCGGTGGTGCGCGTGGAGCCGGGCGGTGGGGTGACCGCCTTCACGGGCACCTCGTCCCACGGCCAGGGGCACGAGACGACCTTCGCGCAGATCATCTCTGATCACCTCGGCGTCGAGTTCGACAAGGTGGTGGTGCGGCACGGCGACACGCTCAACACGCCGATGGGCAACGGCACCGGCGGCAGCCGCAGCCTCGCCGTCGGCGGCTCCGCCATCATCGGGGCAACCCTCAAGGTGCAGGAGAAGGCGCGCCGGATCGCCGCGCACATGCTGGAGGCCGCCGCCGATGACGTGGTCTTCGAAGCGGGCAGGTACCAGGTCAAGGGCGTGCCCGCCAAGGCTCTCACCATCGCCGAGATCGCCCCCAAGGCCTATGCGGAAGGCCTGCCCGAGGGCATCGAGTACGGGCTGGAGGCCACGGACTTCTTCCGCCCGCCGCAGCTCGTGTATCCCTTCGGCGCGCACGTGGCCGTGGTCGAGGTCGATCGTGACACGGGGCACGTCAGCGTGCGCGACTTCATCTCGGTGGACGACTGCGGCGTTCGCATCAGCCCGATGCTCGTGGCCGGCCAGGTGCACGGCGGGCTGGCCCAGGGGATCGCACAGGCGCTCCTGGAAGAGATGGTCTACGACGCGGACGGACAGCTCGTGACCGGCTCGCTCATGGACTACGCGGTGCCCCATGCCGGCGATCTGCCCATGTTCACCACTGACCAGACCGTCACGACGACCCCGTTCAATCCAATGGGCGCCAAGGGCATCGGGGAGGCCGCCACCATCGGCTCCACGCCCGCCACCGTCAACGCCGTGGTGGACGCGCTCAAGCACCTCGGGGTCCGTCACCTCGACATGCCGCTCCGGGCCGAGCGCGTGTGGCGCGCGCTCCATCCGGCGAAGAAGTGATGCCCCTCGACCCGAAGAAGACGCTGGCCTTCGTGCAGGAGACGTGGGATCGAGACATCCTCCCCACGCTCACCGAGTACGTGAAGATCCCGGCCAAGTCGCCCATGTTCGACGCCGACTGGCAGGCGCACGGCCACATCGATCGCGCGGTGGCGCTGATCGAGGCCTGGTGTCGCGCGCGCAAGATCGACGGCCTGCGCGTGGAGGTGGTGCGCCTCGCGGGCCGCACGCCCGTCATCTACATGGAGGTGCCCGGCCGCGGCGACGACACCGTGCTTCTCTACGGCCACCTCGACAAGCAGCCGGAGATGGTCGGCTGGGGCGAGGGGCTCGGCCCGTGGACGCCCGTGCGCCGGGGCGACAAGCTCTACGGCCGTGGCGCCGCGGATGACGGCTATGCCGCTTTTGCCGCGTGCACGGCCATCCAGACGCTCCAGGAGCAGGGCGTGCCGCACGCGCGCTGCGTGGTCCTGATCGAGGGCTGCGAGGAGAGCGGCTCCCACGACCTGCCCTTCTACGTGGACGCGCTCGCCCAGCGCATCGGCACGCCGAGCCTGGTGATCTGCCTCGACTCCGGCTGCTCTGACTACGACCACCTGTGGGCCACGACCTCGCTGCGCGGCCTCGTCAACGGCGTCCTCACGGTGGAGGTGCTCACCGAGGGCATGCACTCGATGGCGAGCGGCGTGGTGCCCTCGTCTTTCCGCATCGTGCGCGCGCTCCTCTCGCGGATCGAGGACGAGCAGACGGGCGAGATCCGGCTGCGCGATCTCCACGCGGAGATCCCGGGCGAGCGCCGGGAGCAGGCGCGGGCCGTGGGCGCGCTCACGGGCAAGAACCTGGCGGGCATCTATCCGCTGGTGCCCGGGATGCGCCTGGCCCAAGAGGATTCGACGGAGCGTGTGCTCTCCGGCACCTGGCGCCCCGCCCTGTCCATCACGGGCGCCGCCGGCCTGCCCCTGCCCGCCGACGGCGGCAACGTGCTCCGCCCCCGGACCGCGCTGAAGCTCTCGCTGCGCCTGCCCCCCACCGTGGATGCGATGCGTGCCGCGCAGCGGGTGAAGGACATGCTCGAGGCGGATCCGCCCTACGGCGCGCGCGTGCACTTCGAGATCGAGTCGCCGGGCACGGGCTGGGACGCGCCGCCCACCGATCGCTGGCTGCTCGAGGCGATGCGCGATGGCTCCCAGACCTACTTCGGCGAGCCCGCCATGTTCCAGGGCACGGGCGGATCCATTCCGTTCATGGCCATGCTGGGCGAGCGCTACCCGCACGCGCAGTTCATGATCACGGGCGTGCTCGGTCCCGGCTCCAACGCCCATGGCCCCAACGAGTTCCTGCACGTGCCCACGGGCGTGCGCGTCACCGCCTGCGTGGCCCACGTCCTCGCAGAGCACCACCGCCGCTAGGACTCTCTATACCCCTCCCCCCCATCGGGGGAGAGGGCAGGGTGAGGGGGCAGATCCATGGCTGAGCTGAAGCACCGCACCATCGACACCAACGGCATCCGCATGCACATCGCCGAACAGGGAACGGGGCCGCTCGTCGTCTTGTGCCACGGCTTTCCCGAGTCCTGGTATTCCTGGCGACATCAGCTGGCTGCCCTCGCCGACGCCGGCTTCCACGCGGTCGCCCCCGACATGCGCGGCTACGGACAGACCGACCGCCCCGCAGAGATCGACCAGTACACGCTGCTTCACCTGGTCGGCGATATCGTCGGGCTGCTCGACGCCCTCGGCGAGCCGTCGGCCGTGATCGCCGGCCACGACTGGGGCGCCCCCGTCGCCTGGCACGCTGCGCTCCTGCGTCCCGACCGCTTTCGCGCCGTCATCGGCCTGAGCGTGCCGTTCCGACCTCGCGGATCCGTTCGCCCCACGACCGTCATGCCCAGGACCGATGACGCGATCTTCTACCAGCTCTATTTCCAGGATCCGGGAGTGGCCGAGGCCGAGCTCGAGCGGGACGTCCGCGACACCATGCGCACCGTGGCCTGGGCAGCCTCGGGCGATCGGCCACGTGAAGGCGCCACCAACCCTGCCGGCATCGGCATGGTGCCGAAGGGTGGCGGCTTTCTCAGCGCGATGGGAAAGCCGGAGACGCTGCCGCCTTGGCTCACCGAGGCCGATATCGACTTCTACGCGGGAGAATTTGCGCGCACCGGCTTTCGCGGCGGGCTCAACTGGTATCGCAACATCGATCGCAACTGGGAGCTCCTCGCCCCCTATGCGGGCTCCGTGATCACCGTCCCCGCCCTCTACGTCGCGGGCGACCGTGACCTCGTCCTCGCCTTCCGCGGCATGGACCAGCTCATCGCCAATCTCGCGAAGTTCGTTCCCCAGCTCCGCAAGACCCTGATCCTCCCCGGCTGCGGCCACTGGACGCAGCAAGAGCGGCCCGACGACGTCAACTCGGCCATGCTGGAGTTCCTCAAAGGTCTTTAGGACCCCTGGCGATGGTTGCATTCACCGAGGGCGTCGTGTAACCTGCTGAAGTCTCGAGTCGGGCTCGTGGTGCAGCCTGGTTAGCACACTGGACTGTCAATCCAGAGGTCGCGGGTTCAATTCCCGTCGAGCCCGCCATTCAAGCCAAACCAAAGCGCGCGGTGCCAGCAAACCGCGCGCTTTGCTCTTTCCCGTTCGAGGCTGGAGGCGCCTAGATCACTTGTC
>QHSC01000173.1:0-4828 GCA_003220345.1 Candidatus Rokuibacteriota bacterium
GGCGGCGGCCGCCGCGGACATGCCGGCGGCTGCGGGCCCGGCTTCGAATGCTTTCACCACCGAGGTCCGCGCGGCCTCGCCTCTCGAGGCGACCACGCCCGCGGTGGCGCCGCCCGCCGTGGCACGACCCACACCGCCGTCGCCGCTCCCACCGGCGACATCACCGCGACGGGTGGACCGCCGCGTGCAGCCGGAGACGGCGCAGGCGCCCGCAGGGCCCACGCGTGACCGGACGGCTGCGACGAACGACCCAGAAAATCCTGATTTCGGAGCCGTCATCGACTGGTTGCAGAAAGGCGCCACGGGCAGCGGACGCTAGCGGCGACGGAACCCAGCTGATCAGGTAGGGGCGAGCCGGTCCCTTACTCGCCCAGGTAGCGCTCGAGAATTCTCGCGAACTCGCCGGGAAGAACGACGCCTCCCATCAACTCGCTCGTCTCGACGAAGTAGGGGCGGCCGAGCGTGGTGCCGTCCGTGAGCCAGAAGGTGAGCCAGTAGCGGGGCTCGCCGAAAGCATGCGCCTGGGGACGGCGCACGGGGCTGTGGACGATCATGTCGACGAGCGTCTCGACGTCACGCGCGGATGCGATCCTCAGGGGCGTGCCCGGCGCCGCCGGCGTCGGCTCGCCGCGCTGGACGTCGATGGCGCGTACCTTGCCGGCGATGTCGTAGAGCTTGCCCCCGACCTTCGCGCGGGGGTTCCGCCACGCCTGGTAGAGGAAGATGCGATCCCTCCACACGGCGGCGAGCCGGAATTCCGTCGCGTGGCCGCGGACCGCGTACATGCGGGTACCGGCGGGCATGAAGGCGGCCGCCGCGTCGACTCCGAACGGGCATCCGCGACGGTCCTCGCCGATCGAGCATCCGACGGTGGCAAACTCGACGCCGAGGTCGCCCCGCTCGAGGGGGCGGCCCGGCTCTTCGGCCCAGCGGAGATAGTCGATGCCGTCGAACGAGACGAAGTCGAGGATGCCCTGGGCGTGGGCGCGGGAGTCGGCGAGTGCCATCAGGCCGATCGCCATCGCCAGCACACCGCCGCCGCGCCAGATCGCGCGCCTCATCTCAGGCACCGGCACGAATCGCGTACATAAGAGACGGCCTTTCCATGCGCGGAGCATGATAATCGACCCACGTGAAAGCTCTCCAGCGTGGGCTCGCCATGGCGTTCCTGCTGTGCTCGTGCGTGGCGATCTACCTGTCCCTTCGCGATGTTCCTCTGCCCGACGCCTCGCTGATCGACGAGACGATCAAGGCGAGCGAGCCCGTCCAGGCGGCGAGCGATCGGCCCGTGTTCACCACGATCATCAAAGGCTATACCTACACGCTCACGCCCAGGGCCGTCTACGATATTTCGGGGCTGGTCGTCTCGCAACACCGGGGCGACGCGCTGGTCAACATCGGCCACAAGGCGGATCCCGGCAACATCAAGGACGTCTGCGTCGTCTGGGGGGAGGCGATCACCAACGGGTCGTATCGGAAGATGAAGTACGTGAGCGGAGAATTCACCTGCTCCTTCAGCTGGTCCGGGGGACTCACCCCACCCTTCAACCTCGAGAAGATATCCAATAACCACCTCATCCCGGCCGACGCGACCGTGGCCCGACGCATCCGGAACATTCGCATCGGCGACCAGGTGCGGATGCAAGGGCTGCTCGTCGACTACGCGGTGACGGAGAACGGCCGGGCGATCTTCACCCGGCGGACCAGCCTGACGCGCTCGGATACGGGCAACGGCGCCTGCGAGATCCTGTACGTGACAGAGGTGTCCGTGGTGCGAGCGGGCAGCCATTTCGAGGCTGACGCCGCCACGTATGCCTGGTATACGAGCCTCGGGCTGCTCGTTGCCGTCGGCGCGGTCTGGGTCGCTCGACCTCCCGTCCTGTAGAGATCACGCCGAGCCCGCGGCCGCGGTGGCCTTGACAATCCTGCGACCTTGGCGCAGTTTGAGCCCGCCGCTGACACAAGGCGCGCAGAGAGGGAGGACAGGGATGAGGCGTGGGAGACGATCGATCGCGTGGACCGTTGGAGGGGCCGTCGTGGTGGCGCTGCTGCTCGCGAGCGCGGGGGCGTTCACGGCTCGCGCGGCGGACCCGATCAAGATCGGCTTCGGCATGGCGCTGACGGGTGGGCTCTCCGCCAACGGCAAGCCCGCGCTCCTCGCCATGCAGATCTGGAAAGACGACGTGAACAAGAAGGGCGGGCTGCTCGGGCGGCCGGTGGAGCTCGTCTTCTACGACGATCAGACCAACCCCGCCACCGTGCCCGGCATCTACACGAAGATGCTCGACGTCGACAAGGTCGATCTCGTCGTCTCCGGCTACGGCACCAACCTCATCGCTCCCCTCATGCCCATCGCCATGGAGCGCAAGCTGACGGTCATCGGCATTTTCGGGCTCGCCAACAACGAGAAGTACCGCTATCCGAACTATTTCCAGATCTCGCCCACGGGGCCCGACCCGGCCACCAGCACGGCGACCGGGTTCTTCGAGCTGGCGGCCAAGCAGAATCCTCGACCCCAGACGGTGGCGCTGGTCGGCGCGGACGCCGAGTACCCGCAGACAGCGCTGGTGGGCGCCCGTGAGCTGATCAAGCGGCACGGCTTCAAGACGGTCTACGACAAGACCTATCCGCCGAGCACGGTGGACTACACGCCGATCGTCCGGGCCATCAAGGCGGTCAATCCCGACGTCCTCTTCGTGGCGTCGTATCCCCCGGACTCGGTCGGCATGCTGCGGGCGGCCCACGAGGTCTCGCTGCAGCCGAAGCTCTTCGGGGGCGGCATGGTCGGCCTGCAGTTCACCACCGTCATGACGAGCATGGGCCCGATGCTCAACGGGATCGTGAACTACGATTACTGGGTCCCGGAGCCGACAATGATGTTCCCGGGCATTCAGGACTTCTTCAAGCAGTACCAGCCGCGCGCCGCCAAGGAGGGTGTCGACACGCTCGGCTACTACCTGCCGCCCTACGCCTATGCGGCGATGCAGGTCCTGGGACAGGCCGTCGAGGCGAGCAAGAGCATCGATCAGCAGAAGATCGCCGACTACATCCGCGCCACGGAGTTCACCACGATCGTCGGGAAGATCAAGTTCGGGAAGAACGGCGAATGGGCCAAGGGGCGCACGCTGATGGTCCAGTACCAGAAAGTACAGGGATCGGACATCGAACAATTCCGCGGGCCGGGCAAGAAGCCCGTCCTTTATCCCGACGAGCTCAAGTCCGGGAACATCATCTACCCGTACTCCGCCGCCCTGAAATAGCGCGCGCGGCTCGTGTTCTCCTGGGAGCTGCTGGCGAACGCCCTCGTCGCCGGACTGCTGCTCGGCGGCTTCTACACCGCCGTCAGTCTGGGCATCTCGCTCATCTTCGGCCTCCTCGACATCGCCAACATCGCGCAGCCCGCGTTCCTGATCCTGGGCTCCTACGCGGCCTACGTGATGAACACGGCGTTCGGGCTGGACCCCATCCTCACCGGGGTGCTCTTCACGCCCCTGTTCTACGGGCTCGGGGTCGTCGTCTATCGCGTTTACTACGGAAGCTTCGAGCGCCGAGGCGAGGAGTCGCTGCGCGGGCTCGTCTTCTTCTTCGGCCTCCTCTTCATCATCGAGGTGAGCCTCAGCCTGAAGTACGGCGTCGATTACCGGCTCGTGCAGGCGGCGTACATCGGCAAGTCGATCGACCTCGGCGGCGTGGGGATCGCCTATCGCCTGCTCGTGCCGTGCCTCGTCGGGCTGGCCATGACCCTGGTCCTCTACCTCTTCCTCGGCCGGACGTTCTACGGGCGGGCCATCATGGCCGTCTCGCAGGATGGCCCGGCCCTGCGCCTCATGGGCGCCGATCCCATCCACATCAAGACCATCGCCTTCGGCATCGGGATCGCCGCGGCCAGCCTGGCCGGCGCGCTGCTCATCACGATCGCGCCGGTGATCCCGTCGACCGATCGTGACTACATCGGGCGAATGTTCGCCATCACCGTCCTGGGCGGCATGGGCAGCATCGGCGGGACGCTCGTCGCCTCCGTCATCCTGGGCGTCATCGAGAGCCTGATGGGCACGTTCTTCGGCCCCTCGTGGTCTCTCGCGGTGTCGTTCGGCATCCTGCTCATCGCCCTCGCGGTGCGGCCGGCGGGGCTCTTCGGGCGCTGATGCGGCGCACGGGCGCGGTCCTGCTGGTGGGCCTGGCCGTGGTGGCGGCGGGGATTGTCGTCGCCTCGCTGCGCGTGAACCCGTACCTCTACTTCGCCGGCTACGTCATCCTCCAGTACGTCGTCATCGCCACCGCGTGGAACATCCTGGGCGGCTACGGGGGCTACGTGAACTTCGGCACCCCGGCCTTCTTCGCGCTGGGGGCGTACACCGCCGTCTTCCTCATCCAGACGATACGCGCGCCGCTGCCCGTGCTCATCCTGGCCGGCGGTCTGGTCTCCGCATTGCTCGGGCTCGGCATCGGCTATCTCACGCTGCGCCTGCGCGGGGTCTTCTTCTCCATCGCCACCTTGGCGCTGTCCATCGTGCTCCAGACGATGATCATGAACTGGGAGTTCGTCGGCGGCTCGCGGGGGCTGAGCGTGCTCCGCCCGAGCGGGCCGCCCTTCGGCAGCTACGTCACCTTCCTGTTCACCGTCATGGTCCTGCTCGCGGTCATCGCGGTGACGGTGGCGCGGTTCATCGAGCGCTCGTGGATCGGCCGCGGACTGGCCGCCCTGCGCGACAACGAGGAAGCCGCGGAGTGCATGGGGGTGCCGACCCTCCGCCTCAAGCTCTTCGCCACCACGGTCAGCGGCCTCCTGCTGGGCGTGGCGGGGGCGCCCTTCCCGTACTACGTCACC
>QHSC01000173.1:4865-7578 GCA_003220345.1 Candidatus Rokuibacteriota bacterium
ATCTCCTCCGAGATGAACCTGTTCATCGTGGGGGTCGTGCTCGTGGCCTTCGTGGTCCTGGCCCCCGAAGGCATCCTGGGCCTCGTGCGGCGCCTGCGAGGCCGCTGACGCCATGGCCTCGACGCAGCTCGAGGTGGATGGCCTCACCAAGCGCTTCGGCGGCTTCACCGCGCTCAACCGGGTCACCCTTCACGTCAAGGCCGGGGAGCGGTTCGGTCTGATCGGCCCCAACGGGTCGGGCAAGACCACGCTCATCAACTGCGTGTCGGGCTCGCTTCCCGCGGACGGGGGCCGGATCCTATTCGAGGGCCGCGAGATCACGGGCCTCCCCGCCCATCGGCGGACCCGGCTCGGGATCGTGCGAAGCTTCCAGATCCCGAAGCCGTTCGTCAGCATGACGGTCCTGGAGAACCTCGACATCCCGCTCGAGTACGCGGCGCACCGTCGATCCGACGAGGCCGACGCCGATGCCATGGAGATCTTGAGCGCCATCGGGCTCGAGTCCAAGGCCCACCTGCGACCCGCCGGGCTCACCCAGATCGAGATGCGGAAGCTCGAGCTGGCCCGGGCCATGGCCGCGCGTCCCAAGCTCCTCATCTCCGACGAGGCCATGGCCGGGCTGTCGAGCGCGGAGGTGGACGACATCCTGGCCATCCTCTTCCGCCTGAACGAGCGCGGCATCACCATCATCATGATCGAGCACATCATGCGGGCGGTGATGCGCTTCTCCGAGCGCATCGTCGTCCTCGACGCCGGGGAGCGCATTGCCGAGGGAACGCCGGAGGAGATCGTGCGGAACCCGGCCGTGGAGAAGGCCTACCTTGGCGAGTAGGATCGTGGTGCGGAACGTGGAGGCGGGCTACGGCGCGGTGCGGGTGCTGCACGGCGTCTCCATCGAGGTTCGGGAAGGGGAGACGGTCGCCCTCCTGGGCGCCAACGGCAACGGCAAGAGCACGCTCCTCAAGTGCATCATGGGGATGGTGGCGCCCGAGTCGGGCGAGATCTTCCTGGAGACCGACGACGGGCAGATCGATCTCACGCAGAAGACCACGGAAGAGATCGTGAGCCTGGGCATCGCCCTCGTGCCGGAGGGACGACGGCTCTTCCCCAAGCTGACCGTCGAGGAGAATCTGCTCCTCGGCGCCTACCGCGCGGAGGCCCGCGCGGGCATCCCCACCAACCTCGCCTTCTGCTTCGAGACCTTTCCCGTGCTCCACGTCCGGCGGCGCCAGCTCGCGGGGAGCATGAGCGGGGGCGAGCAGCAGATGCTCGCGGTGGCCCGCGCGCTCATGTCGGCACCGCGCATTCTCCTCGTCGACGAGCCCTCGGTGGGATTGGCGCCCATCCTCGTGTCCCGCGTGATCGCCAAGATCAAGGAGCTGAAGGAGCGGTACCAGCTCACCGTCCTCATGGCCGAGCAGAACTTCAACCAGGCGACGAAGATCGCCGACCGCGGCTACATCATCGTCCACGGCAAGATCGAGTTCGAGGGTCGGAGCACGCGCGAGCTTCGCGAGAACGAGCTGGTGAAGAAGTACTATCTCGGCGTGTGACCCGACCAGGAGGCCTCATGCTCACGCAGGCCGTCGTCGACGCCACCGCCCGCGAGTGCCTCGAGATGCATCGGACGCGCGCCCGCTATCGCCCCCTTGCGGCGCCCGTGCGCGCGGCGCCGCTCGACGACGCCTATCGCATCCAGGACGCGCTCCATCGGCTCATGGCCGAGGCGGGGCGGGGTGAGATCGCGGGCTGGAAGATCGCCTTGACCTCGAAGGCGATGCAGCAGATGACGGGAGTGGACCAGCCCGCCGCCGGTGCCATCTTCTCGACGGCGGTGCTCGCATCGCCGGCGCGGGTCGACCTCGCCGCCTATCATCACCTCGGCGTCGAGTTTGAGGTGGCCGTGCGCCTCGGCGACGATCTGCCCTCGAGCGGCGGGCCCTGGACGCGCGCGTCGGTGGCCGACCGGGTCGCCGCCTGCCTGCCCGCGTTCGAGCTGGTGGAGGACGGCGCCGCCGATTACAAGACGCTCGACGCCTTCACCCTCGTGGCCCAGAACACCTGGAACGGCGGGGTGGTGCTGGGGGCGCCGGTGACGGCGTGGCGCGGGGTCGACCTCGAGCGCGCGGTGACGCGCGCGTGGCTCAACGACGAGCCCGCCGGCCAGGGCAAGACGGGCGACGCCCTCGGTCATCCCTTCGAAGCGGTGGCGTGGCTGGCCAACCTCCTCAACCGCCGCGGCCGCATGCTCGGTCGAGACATGATCGTGATGACGGGGAGCAGCATCACCACCAAGTTCCCGTCGCCGGGCGACCGCGTGCGCTTCGCCATCGACGGCCTCGGCGAGGCGGCCCTCGAGGTGACATCATCATAGCGGGCCCCTGGGCCGAATTTTTCGGGGAAGACGTGAGCCGCCGGGGCAGCCGAAGTGATATCTTGCAAGGGCTCGCGGTATATCGTGGCAACAGGGAGAAGATCTGTTGTTCAACATCGCAGGAACTTGGGGGTCGTGCGAGTTCGCGCACCCTCGTAGCCGAGATAGACAGAACTATGCCGTTAGATATCGAAGTTCAGGATAATTCTAGTTGGGCAGACGAGTGCCAAGCGACGGATGGTGATGAGATCAGTACACACGGGACGGGAAGCGGGACCATGAGGCGCCGCGAGGTAATCGGGTTTGCCGGCACGACGTTGTTCGCGTGGCCGCTGATTG
>QHSC01000055.1 GCA_003220345.1 Candidatus Rokuibacteriota bacterium
TGGTAGAGACCCATGTCGGTCCCGGCGTAGACGACATTCGGCCGCCGCGCATCCGACAGCAGCGCCCGCACAATGCAGTCGGAATGCATGCCCTGGCGCACGCTGGCCCGTGTCCAGCTCTCGCCGTCGTCGGCGCTCATCATGACGCCCTGGCCGATCGTCCCCACCAGAATGGTTCCCTTGTTCGCCATGGCCCACCTCCTGACGTCGTCTGAACCGTTTCGGCTTTCCCGCGACCGCGACTATACGCCTATCGGCGAGGCTCCGCGACCACGCCATCACAAGGGCATCGAGACGAGCCGGTGCCTCGGCCCGGCTGGACGACGCCCCGTGAAGGGGCTATCCTCTGAGCCTTTCGTAGCTTGCTCGGGGGGTATATGCGAGCCTGGACCGTTGACGCCGATGACATCCGCGTGGCGGAGGATTTCGACGAATCGCTCCTCCACCGGACTCCGGAGATCGACAGCTTCCTGACGCCGGACAGGGATGACAAGTTCATCGTCATCGCCACCAAGGGATTCGGGAAGACGCTGCTCCTGAAGGCCAAGCGGATTCTCTACCAGCGAGAGAGCCGGCCGGGATGTCTCCCCACGGGCAACCTGCTCGACAAGCCGATCGGCGACAAGATATTCGGCCGGGAGGCGCTCGCCTTCTTCGCCGCTTCCCCGTTGCCGTGGTCGAAGCTCTGGCTCACCGCCATCGCCGCGGCCGCCCTCAAGCATGTCGGCGCGGTGGACGGGCTCAAGGTCAGCCCGCGGCTCGCCGGGCTCATCGAGGACGACCGGTTGCACAGCGTCATCGATCATTTCGTCCGGCTCCTGGATTTCACCCCGAGCGAGCTCCAGCGCAGCGCCACCGACACCGACGGACACCTCGTGCCGCGGCTGAGAGCCATCAAGGCCCCCCTGGCCATCTTCATCGATGGCGTCGACGAGTACTTCAACAAGCACGTCGAGGTCCTGGACGTCAGCCCGAGCGTGACCGGCGAGCTGTCGCCCAACGTGTGGTACTTTGCCCAGCTCGGCCTGGTCGAGGTCGCGTACCAGCTCCGCCGGATCAATCATCACCTGAAGGTCTTTGCCGCCGTGCGGAAAGAGGCATACGCGCGTCTACCCCAGCGAACGGCGATGTCCCAGCAGTATCGGGGCAGCGCCGTCGACATCGTCTATTCGCCCGAGAGCCTGCGGGAGATCTTCGTCAACAACATCCGCCTCCTCAAAGCCGATCGGATGGTCCGGCCCGAGCGGTGGCGCACCCACCCGCTCGAGGCCTTCCTGGGCCGCACCCACGTGACGCACACCTACACCCGCGAGGAGGAGGACGCCTTCGACTACGTGTGCCGGCACACGTTGCTGCGGCCGCGGGACCTGATGACCATCGGTGAGCGGCTCACCGCGCTGCGGCCCGAGGAGCGGCGCCACGAGCACCGCGTGAAAGAGGCGGTGAATCTCGCGGCGACCGAGATCGCCCGCGAATACCTCACCGAGATCGCTCCCTACGTCGCCGATCTGGACCTCGAGCGCCTCCTCGGGCGGATCCCGGGACACATCCTCACCCCCGACGAGGTCGAGGAGCTGTTCCGCGACCAGGCCGGGCGAAGCGACCCTCGAGCCCGACGGCGTGCTGCCGCGCGCCACCCATTACCTGGTGCATCCGGTGCTGTCGGAGGTGATCGGCCGGGCCAACCCAGCCTACTTGCAGCGCATCGACAGGGTGAACATCGTCGGCTACGGCCGGCCCTGGCGGGAGACGGGGAGCGTCGACCACGCCGTGCGTGTCGATGTGCTGTGCGTCCTGAAGGCGGACGTTCACGGGTTCGGGATGCTGATGCGATCTGGCGCAGACGCTCCCGTGCGGAAGGCCCTGGAGGAAGCCGTGAAGAAGTGGAGGCAGGGCGCGGCAATCACCGAGACGAGGGACGGTGATTCGCTCGTGATCGTGCATGACGATCCCGTGGCGCTGGCCCAGATGGCCCGGCAGATCATGGACGACGTCTACCAGGCGCCCGGACAGCCACGCTTACGCATGGCCTTGCACTACGGTGAGGTGCAGACACGGGAGCGCCCGGAGGACCCGGTTGCCGTCATTGCCGGAGGCGACGCCATTCTCTGCACGGCCCGGGTGGAGCCCCACGTCGAGCCGGGACAGATCTGGGCGACGGAGGAATTTCGCCAGGAGCTGTCTAGGAAGCCTTCGTTGTGGCGGACGACGCCCGTGCCCGGACCCTCCGGCGATCGCTTCAACGTGAAGAAGGAAGGCGGGACAGAGCCGGACCTGTGGGTCCGGCTGTATCGGCTCGAGCTCTGATGGGCAGGTCTACTTGACATCGACGCTCTTTCGGCAAACTCTCTGGCGCATCGCGCGTAGCGACTCGCGCGCGCGGCATCACTCGGGAGGGATGGGGTCCAAACCGTAATGCCCGGCGGGGGCCGAGCAGGTCCCGAAAGGAGACTCCAATGGCGGAACGACTCGGACTGGCCGTTATTCCCGGGGTGGGCTGGCGTGCGAATGAGATCCAGACGATCGCGCGGGAGGCGGAGGACGCAGGGTTCGATGCGATCTTCGCCGCCGAGGTGAACAACGATGTCATGGCGACCGCGCAGCTCATGGGGACGGCGACACGGCGCATCCAGGTCGGCACGTGGATCGCCAACATTTACGTTCGCCATTCCTACGCCTGCGCGCAGGGGGCAGCGCTCATCGCCGACGCCACGGAGGGGCGATTCGTTCTCGGGCTTGGCGTCAGCCATCCACCGGTGAACAAGGCCCTCGGGATCGAGATGGGCGACGCTCCGAGCGCGTTGCGGCGCTACGTCACCTCCGTGCGCAGCTGGCTGAAGGGCGAGGGGCCGGCGACCCATCTGCCTCAGCGCCCAACCGTGCGCCCGGTGCCGCTCTACGTTGCCGCGGTCACTTCGCGCACGGTCGAGCTCGCGGGCGAGCTGGCGGATGGCATCATGCCGTTTCTCTGGTCGGCGGAGCGCGTCAGGAAGAGCAAGGTGTGGGTCGGTCGCGGGCGCGCCAAGGCGTCCGGCCTCGGCAAGGTCGATGTGACGTTGGGACTTCCCACCTTCGTTGGCGACGACCTCAAGGAGATGCGCGAAACGGCACGCGCCAACCTTGGCCTGTACACGACGTTCCCGTTCTTTCAGCGGCTGTTCCGCGCGAGCGGGTTCGCGTCTGAAGCCGAGCAGATGGAGAAGGGGGGTGGCGGCGCCGCCCTGAGTGACCGGATCCTGGATGCCGTGTGCCTCACGGGCCCGATGGCACGCTGCCGGGAACAGCTCGCGGCGTTTCGCGGCGCCGGCGTCGACCTGCCGATCCTCGTCGCCCCCATCGGCGTCGACGCCGCGCGCGGCGTGATCAAGGCGTTTCGCCGCTAGCATAGCGAGACTCGATCAACTCTCTTGCTGGCAGCGAGTGACCACGGAGGCCGCCCATGGTGACCAAGGACTTTCCGATCTTCGACTGTGACAGCCATGTCGTCGAGCCGCCCGAAATCTGGGACGAGTACGTGCCCAGCGCCATCCGGTCGCGCGTGAAGTCGCAGTTCCACTTCCACACGGACACGGACGTGCTTCACATCAATGGCCGGGTGGTCCCCGCCACTCGCGAGCGGTCCAACGCCGCGGAGGTGGGCTGGCCACGCTGGAGCAAGAAGGAGGTGGGGGCGCTGGTTCCCGGCACGGAGGAATGGCAGCGGAAATTCGGGCGCCTGGCCGGGTGCCGCGAGCCCCACGCCCGGCTGCGCGACATGGACGCGCTCGGCACCGATCAGGTGATGCTCTTCCCGACCTGGTTCGTCCGACTGGCCCTCGTCAAGGACGCCGAGGCGGCCGGCGCGCTGGCCCGCGCCTACAACGACTGGGTCTACGACTACTGCGGGGCCAACCGGCGGCGGCTCTTCCCCTGCGCCGTCCTCGCCATCCAGAGCGTCGAGCAATCGATCGCCGAGCTGCGGCGGGTGGCCAAGCGTGGCTTCAAGGCCGCGGCCATCCGGCCCTGCTTCTGGAACGGGCGCTATCCCACGCTGCCCGAGTTCGATCCTCTCTGGCGAGAGTTCGAAGAGCTCGGTGTGGTGCTCGCCATGCATACCTTTCCCTCGCGGGAGGCCCTGACCCCGGAGTGGGGCGAGCGCATCGCCCGCACGCGCGGGAGCGGCCACGGTCTGCTCTTCACGGACGAGGCGGTCGTCTATTCCCCCGGCCAGTTTCTGAGCAACATCGTCTTCAGCATGGAGCCCAGCATCGACGCGTCCGAGGCGCTCGGCTTCATCTTCGAGGCCATGACCTGGCTCACCACCGTGCTGATGACGGGATGGCTCGACAAGTTCCCGCGCCTGCGGGCGGCCGTGCTCGAGTCCAACGCCACCTGGCTGCCCCTCGTGCTCAGCCGGAGCCGGAACTTCCTCGATCTCTACGCCTTCCAGCGCGGGCCCAAGGTGCGTGATCCCTACGAGGTCTTCTACGAGCGCTGCTTCATCGCCTTCGAGGGTGACGAGGAGCCCGTCTACCGCATGTGGGATCACTACGAGAACGTGGGGCTGTGGTCCTCGGACTACCCGCATCACGACGCCGAGGACGGCTGGGAGGCGCTCGAGCTCATGGCGCGACACAAGGTGCCGGTCGCGGTCCAGCGCAAGCTGCTCGGGGAGAACGCGCGGCGCCTCTACGGCATCGAGCCCGTCATGGCGGTCACCGAGCGCGTCGAGCAGTACGAGCCGGCCAAGCTGCCCTGGTAGCGCGCGCCTAGGCGCGCAGGAAGCTGCGGACCAGCTCCGCCACCACGGCCGGCTGCTCGAGATGCGGGGCGTGGCCGGCGTCCTTGACCGTCTCCACGCGGGCGCCCGCGATCTGGCGCATGAAGTCCTCGGCGTAGACGGGCGGCACCAGGCGATCCTCGGCGCCCCAGATCAGAAGCGTGGGCGCCTTCACGCGATGGATGCGCTTCTTGAGGCCCTTGTCGGGAATGGGCCAGATGAATTTCCCCGTGGAGCCCATGGCCCAGGTGAGGCCGACCTGCGCGGCGACACGCGCCTCCTCGTCCTGCGGCTCGGCGAACATGGCGCGCGCGGCGGCGCTCGCGGGATCGCGGAACACGTGCCCGGGCAAGTCCTGCGCGTTGAGCATCATCCAGTTGGTGACGGGGGCGTCGTCGCGCCAGAGGCCGATCGGATCGATGAGGGCGAGGCGGCCGGCACGGCGCGGGTAGGCCGCGGCCACCTCGCAGGCGACCATGGCGCCGAAGGAGTGGCCCACGAGGGCCGCGCCCTCGAGGCCCAGCTGCTCCAGCAGCTCCTCGTAGCAGAGGATCAGGTCCCAGAGGCCGTCCAGGTTGTAGATGTCGTCGTTCGCGCCGGGACTCGTTCCGGGATGCTCGGGGGCATGAACGGTGAAATGCTGAGCGAGCGCGTCGAGGAACGGAGTCCAGTGGAGGCCCCAGGGACCATGGAAGAAGACGAGGTTGGGGCCGGCGCCCTTGGAGAGCACGCGCATGCGGACGCGACCCTGCCAGACGGGGAGCACGCGCGCTTGCGTGCCGTTGAGGCTGCTCATCGCGTTGCCACCACGGGCTCGGAGCGCGCGCGCAGCTTTTCCGGCCACCAGTGGTTGACCCAGCCCTCGTCCTCCCAGAAGCCGCGCAGAGACGGCAGCACTTCGCGCGAGAAGAGATCCATGTTCTGCAGGGTCAGCTCGTGGGGCATGGAGCCGATCTGCAGGAGCACCATCAGGTTGCCGACACGGAGGCCCTTGACCACCTCTTCCTCGAGGCGCTGGCGGACGGTGGCGGGGCTGCCCGCGATGACGTAGCCCTTCTCGACAAAGTCGCGGTAGCGCAGCTCCTTGGGATTCTCCGGCCGCCGCATGGGATTGCGCGCGGTGGCCTGGAGGCTGCGGTAGTCCTGGTTGCCCGCCGGCGCGAACCACGCGGCGGGGACGTGGAGGCACTTGTGATAGAAGTACTCCACGTGCCGCGCGTAGAGCTCCTCCGCGCGCGCGTCGGTCTCGGCCACCGCCACCAGCTGCAGGAAGCCCGCGCGATACGGATTGGCCTCGCGACCTTTCTTGGTCACCACGTCCCAGTAGCCGTTCATCATGCCCTTGGCCGACTTGGCCCCCGAGTAGCTCAGGAAGCAGTAGCAGACCTCGTTCTCGACGGCGAAGTCGAAGGTGCTGATGCTACCCGAGCCCGGCACCCACACGGGCGGGTGCGGCTGCTGGATGGGACGGGGCCAGAGGTTCACGTTGGCCAGCTGGTAGTAGCGGCCGTTCCACGCGAAGATCTCGCGCGCCTGCCAGGCCTTCATGGTCAGGGCGAAGGCCTCGCGGTAGCGCTCGCGATGCTCCATGGGCGTGATGCCGTAGCAGAGGTTGACGTCCATGGGGCTGCCCAGGGGCAAGCCCGCCACGAGCCGCCCGCCGCTGATGCAGTCGAGCATGGCGTACTCTTCGGCCACGCGGATGGGCGGATTCGAGGTGGGGAGCGTGGCGCCCATCTGCACGACGGCCACGGGCAGATCCTGGGTGGCCCGGGCGAGCACGCTGCCCATCAGGTTGGGGCTGGGCATGAAGCCGTAGGCGTTCTGGTGGTGCTCGTTGGTGCACACGCCGTCGAAGCCGGCGCGGGCCGCGAAGAGCAGCTCGTCGAGCGTCCAGTTGTAGTACTGCCCCACGCGGGCGGGGTCGGCCAGCTCCCACCAGGGGGGCGTCACCCACACGGACGAGTAGCGCTTCTCGAAATCCTGGGGAAGCTCCCGGTGCGGCATCAGGTGGAAGGCGCTGATCTTCATCGATTTTCCTCGCAGGGCTCGGAGTAGGCTGGCGTGGCTGCTGGTGCCTCACAGTACTGCCGGCGAGCGGAGAGTGTCAATCGGGCACCCGACCCACTTTCACCGTCCGTAGGTGTGCTGTAGACTCCCAGTCTGCCTGGCAACCTCGGCGAGCTGGAGCGCGCCCGTGAACACAGTGGGGAAATACAAAGGGGGATCGGCATGCGCAAGGTGCGTGTAACGATCGCGGTGGCCGCGGTCGCCGCGTTGGCGTTTTCGGTATTCGCGCGGGCCCAGGACGGGCCCATCATGATCGGCTCGTCGATCCCGCTCACCGGGGGCGTGGCCACCTTCGGCCAGCATTCGCGCTGGGGCTCCGAGCTGGCCATTGCCGAGGCCAACGCCAAGGGCGGGGTGCTCGGGCGCAAGCTCGAGATCGACTTCCAGGACAATCGCTGCAACCCCGCGGAGGCCGTGAAGAGCGTCACCCAGATGCTCGCCGAGAAAAAGTACGTCGCCATCCTCGACGGGCTGTGCAGCTCGGTGGTGCTGGCCATCATGCCGCTCGTCGAGCGGGCTGGGGTGCCGCTCGTGGTCGCCAACGCCTCGGCCACGTCGATCGCCGAGCGCTCGGGCGTGGGTGGCAACAAGTGGACCTTCAAGGTGAATCCGACGGACGCCAGCATGCTGGACGCGCTGATCGGCTGGCTCGACAAGGACGGCAAGGCCAACAACATCGCCTTTCTCGGCGAGGATACGGATTTTGGCCGCGCCGGATCAACCGGGCTCGAGAACGCGCTGAAGAAGCGGAACCTCAAGCTCGCCACGGTGGACTTCTTTCAGAAGGGCGCCCCGGACTTCACCCCCGTGTTCACCAAGATCAAGGCGAAGAAGCCCGCCTTGCTGGCTCTCTACGCCGTCGATGCCGATTTCCAGAACGCGATGCGCCAGTGGTACAGCCTCGGGGGTGGCGTTCCTCTGACCGGCCGCGTGCTGGTGGACCAGGTGCCCAAGGAGATCATGGACAGCGGGTTCCTGGACGGCACGACTTCGGTCCAGCCGTATGATCCCTCGGTCGATACCCCCGGCAACCGGGCGTTCGTCGAGGCGTTCAAGAAGCTCCACAACGTGCCGCCGATCCTCGTCAGCTTCGAGGCGTACGAGGCGACCAAGGTGCTGATCGACGCCATCCGCCGCGCGGGCACCACCAATCCGGCGGCCGTTCGCGATGCCCTGGCTACCACCAAGCTGCCGTCGATGCTCGGGACCACCATCGAGTTCGATGATCACAACCTCGCGCACAACAACGCGATCATCCTGACCATCAAGGGCGGCAAGGTCGTGATCGTGGGCATGAGCAAGACGTGATGCGTCGTCGTCAGTGGACCTGAGCTTCTACATCCAGCTCCTGCTCAACGGCGTCGTGATCGGTGTGATCTACGCACTGGTCGCGATGGGGCTCTCGCTGATCTTCGGCGTCCTGGAGATCGTCAACTTCGCCCATGGCGAGTTCTACATGCTGGGCGCCATGCTCGCCTACTTCCTCTCCATGAACGTGGGCCTGGGCTACTGGCCGGCCGTGCTGGTGGTGACGGCGGTCGCGGTGGCCCTCGGCTATGTCCTCTACGAGGCGCTGCTCGGCTCGCTGCGCGGCCAGAGCTTCGAGCGCAGCATCCTGCTCACGCTCGGCCTGTCCATGGTCCTTCAGAACGGCGCCGTGTTTCTGTTCACCACGACGCCCAGGATGATGCAGACGCGCTACAGCTACAGCAACGTCATCGTGGGGGACGTGCGCGTGTCCGTCATGCGCCTGTTCGCTCTCGGCCTCGGCCTCCTCGCCTTTGCCGCGCTCTATCTGATCCTCTACCGGACCCGCGTCGGCCGGGCGATGCGCGGCGTCGCGCAGAACCGCGAGGCCGCCTTGATGGTGGGCATCGACCCGCGGGCCGTGTCGCGCCTGGCCGTGGCCATCGGCATCGGGCTGTCGGGTCTGGCCGGCGCCGCCCTCGCCCCCGTCTATGCCGTGCATCCCCTCATGGGCTTCAGCTTCGTGTTCAAGGCCTTCGCGATCATCATCATCGGCGGCCTGGGCAATATCTCCGGCGCGGCCATCGCCGCCGTGGCCCTGGGCATCCTGGAAAGCGTGGCGGGCGGGTTTCTTCCGCTCGTCATGGCCGACGCGCTCGCCTTCATCGCCATGATCGCGATCCTGTTGTTGCGGCCGCAGGGCCTGTTTGGACGCGGGGTCCGGGTGTGAGGGGCGGATGGCTCCGCGCCTTCCTGGTCGTGCTCGGGGTCGCCGCCCTCTTCGCGATCCCCAGAGTGACGGGCAACGAGTATGTGCTGGCGCTCGGGGTCAGCTTCGCCACCTTCTCCGTGCTCTCCGGCGGATTGAACCTGGTGTACGGCTATACCGGATTGCTCTCCTTTGCCCAGGTCGGCTTCTTCGGGATCGGCGGCTACACGGCGGCGCTGCTCGTGACGGAGCAGGACTGGTCGTTATGGGCAGGCGCGGCGGCGGGCGGCGTGCTCGCGGCCCTCGTCGGTCTCGTGATCGGCTACTCGTCGCTGCGGCTGTCGCGCCACGCCTTTGCCATCGTCAGCCTCAGCTTCGCGCTGCTGTGCCTGATCGTCGCGCTCGAGTGGGTGTCGCTCACCCGGGGCGCGATGGGCATTCCCGGCCTGCCCGTCCCGACCTTGAGCCTGCCCGGCGGCCTGCGCTGGCGGCTCGGGCGGCCGGCCGACTTCTACTATCTGCTGCTGGGCTTCACGGTGGTCGCCCATGCCGTGATCTACCTGGTCGTGACCTCGCGGCTCGGGCGCGCCATGCGGGCGATCAAGCTGAACGAGCCGCTCGCGCAGTCGCAAGGCGTCAACCCGCTGAGCTACAAGCTGCTGGCCATCGCGCTGTCGGCGCTGCTCGCGGGCATCGTGGGCGGCCTGTTCGTCTTCTATCTCACCATCGTCGACCCCTCGATCTTCGACTTCTACTACACGGAGACCATGCTGATCATGGTGATCATCGGCGGGCCGGGCAGCTTCTGGGGCGTGCTGGGCAGCAGCGCCGTGCTCTCCGCGCTCCCCGACCTGCTTCGCTTCACGACCGATCTGCGCATGGTGCTCTACGGCGCGGTGCTGATCGCGGCCATGCTGCTCTTTCCCGGCGGGGTAGGCGGCTGGCTCCAGCGTCGTCGCCTCGCGCGGTGGCGTCGGCCACGGGCAGTGGCGCCATGACGGTGGCGCTGCTGCAGGTGCGAGGTCTGACGAAGCGATACCTCGGCCTGACCGCGGTCGACGAGGTGTCGTACGAGGTCGAGGCCGGGACCGTCGTCGGGCTGATCGGTCCGAACGGCTCGGGGAAGAGCACCATCGTCGATTGCATCAGCGGCTTTCAGCCGGCCGATGGCGGGCGCTGGCTCCTCGACGGCCACGAGCTGACGGGCCTGTCTCCCCACCGGATTGCCCGCGCCGGCATGACCCGCACCTTCCAGACCGTCCGCGCCTACGACGAGCTGACCCTCCTGGACAATCTGTGCGTCGCGGCGCAGGAAGGGGATGGGGTCGGATGGCTGCAGGCGCTCGGGCGCGGCTCCCGGCTGCGCGGGGTGGAGAGGGCGGCGGAGGCGCGCGGCCGCGACTTGCTTGCCACGGTGGGGCTGGCCGACTATGCAGGGGCGCCGGCGGGGATCCTGTCCTACGGTCAGCGCAAGCTTCTCGCCATCGCGGCCGGCATGATGGCGCGGCCGAGGCTGGTCGTGCTCGACGAGCCCGTGGCCGGGGTCAATCCCACGATGATCCGGCGCATCGAGCAGGTGATTCACCGGCTGAATGCCGAAGGGGTGACGCTGATCATCGTCGAGCACAACGTGGACTTCATCATGTCGCTGTGTCGTCGCGTGATCGTGCTGGAAGCCGGCCGCAAGATCGCCGACGGGCCGCCCGCGTTGATCCGGAGCGACCCGCGCGTCCTGGCCGCCTATCTCGGTCAGCGAGGCGCCGCCGAGCGGGGGCACGGCCGTCGCTGACATGGCCGTCCCTGACATTGCCGCCGATGGCATCATCCTGGAGCTCGACGGACTGTCCGTCGGCTACACCGATGAGCCCGTCGTGGTGGACTTCTCGACCGCCATTCGTGTCGGCAGCGTCACCACGGTGATCGGGCCGAACGGAGCGGGGAAGTCCACGCTGCTGCGCGCCGTCTACGGACTGACCCGGCACTTCGCCGGGAGCGTGCGCTTCCTTGGCCAGGCGATCGAGCGCCTGCCTCCCCGGGAGCGCCTGAAGCTCGGGATCGGGTTCGTGCCACAGGGCCGCTGCAATTTCCCGCTGATGACCGTGCGGGAGAATCTCGAGCTGGGCGCCTACACGCTACGCGGCGCGGCGGCGGTGACCGCCGCCGTCGAGCAGACCCTGGCGCAGTTTCCCCTGCTCGCGTCGAAGCTCTCCGTCCTGGCCGGCAATCTCAGCGGCGGCGAGCAGCAGATCCTGGAAACGGCCATGGTGCTGGAAGCGGGACCGAGGCTGCTCCTCCTCGACGAGCCCTCGCTCGGCCTGTCGCCCGCCAATCAGGATCAGATCTTCGCCACCATCGCCGAGTTGCGCGGTCGCGGGCTGACCATCCTGGTCGTCGAGCAGAATGCCCACGGCGCCTTGCAGATCTCCGATACCGGCATCGTCATGGAGCTCGGCCGCATCTTCATGGCCGGTCCGGCCGCCGAGGTGATCGCCGATCCGCGGATCAAGGTGGCGTATCTGGGCGGCGAGGGACCGACCGGCGCTAGGTTACTCGCCCCGTGCGGGCCGGGGTCGCGGCGCGGCTTGCCGCCCTGGCCGCCTCAGCCTCCGCGGGCGGGAGCTGGGTGATGCGGACGGTCCGCTCCACGAACCGGTCCTCCTCGCCCGCGATCAGCAAGTCCAGGAACCTCATCACGCCCGGGCTCGAAGCGCGACGACCAGAGGCCGCAGCCCGCGTGGCATCCTTGCCGAGCAGGACCGAGATGCTGCGCGTGACGCGCGGCACGACGTGATGGGCCGGGTCGTCGTCGATCTGAACCCGGTAGACGCCCTCGGGGTCCACGCCCTCGACGCTCAGCGGCTGCGCGCGACACACGCTGACCACGATGCGCGTCTCGCCGGTGCGAGGATCGTGGCGGGCGTCGAGGACGGTCAGGCCCTTGTTGCTCGGCTGCCGGACCAAGGGCGCCTCCACCGTCTCCGCCTCGAAGCGAAGCGTCACCTGCGAGTTCGGAGAAAGAGGCGGCACGGTGACGAAGGCCTCCTTCACCACGTGCACCAGCTCTTCGGCGCCGGTCCAGACGCTGCCGAACGGCTGCCGCTGCTCCACCACCATCCCGGCGATGCGCCGCGCGGTGGGATTGGCCACCGTCACCTCTCGACCGCCGTGCCGAACCTGGAAGACGAGCGCCTCGTAGTCGGCCATGCGCTGGTACAGCTCGCGCTGCGTGGCGATCCAGAAGTTGCTCCGCTCCGCCAGGTTGATCGCGTAGCGGAGATAATCGAGCGTGCCCTTGCCGTCGTTCAGGGAAGGATCGACGGCCAGCTCGGGATGGTACTGAAAGCTGTAGACCCCGTTCTCCAGGTGATCGCCGACGCCGCCGACGCGCGCGCTGTGGCCGCCGAAGATCGTCTCGACCAGCTCGTAGGCGGCGTCGAACTCGTGCGTGCGGTCCCAGCCCCGGAGGGGGCGCCACTCCGTGTCGGTGGTGACGACGGGGTGGAAGGGGAACCAGATCCCCGGGGTGGCGATCGTGCGCCGGACATCGGTGATGTAGGTGAGCGGCCGGTTGCCGATCGCCCCGCCCACCATGACGTCCGGGTGCCGAACTCCGTACTCGATCATGTGGTAGTAGCAGAACGTGCACAGGCCGAGGATGCCCTCGTCGTGCGCGTACAGATAGTCCATGGCGTCGATCGTCTCCGGGTGCATGTGCCCGCCCGCGTGGCGGCCGCCGGTGTGGACGGCGAAGCCCAGGTTCTTCGCGGCGTTGCGCACGTGCTCGTAGAGCCCCGTGCCGCGGATGGCGGTCGGCGGGTCGCCGATGGAGCTGTCGTTGTGCAGGGCGGGCTCGATGAAGCTGTGGCGGGTCGTGCGCGCCACCCATTCCCGGGCCATCGCCTCGCTGATGTTGGTCGAGAAGGCCGGGTCCTCGATGTCGTAGCTGGCGGGGATGAGGTTCTCGATCTGATAGTCGAGAAAGTTGAAGTCGAGCATCCCGTGCACGTCGTGGCGGAAGGAGAGCACGCCCTCGTAGGCGCCGAAGGAGCGCAGACGCGTGTGCCAGAGGGGCTCGAGCCCGACCTCGAGGAGCAGATATCGCAGGAAGAAGAGCAGCGTGTCGCCCCAGTGCGTGGGGTTGGCCCAGTGTCGGACCGCTTCCACGTTCAGGTGCGCCTGGAGCATGCCGCCCACGAGCTCGAGCACCTGGTTGGCCACGTACGCGGTGCGGTCGGTGAGAACGATGGCGGGGCCCATGGTGGTCGCGGTCGCCGTGGCCGCGCTGGTCAGATCGCCCGTCAGCTCCACGAGGTCGGCAAGAACGCGGCTACCCGGCGCGGCCTCGACCCGCTGCACGGCGTGGCCGGCAAAGCCGCTCACGTAGAGGCTCTCCCAGGCCGCGTTCGCGAAGGAGGAGCCCGGCCGCCAGCGCCACCCCGTATAGCCGGTGACGGCGGCCGGCGTGCAGGCGGTCAATCCGAGTAGAAACGGGGGGAGGTTGGTCTTGCCCGTGACGATCAGACGGCGATCGGCGCCGCGCAGCCAGCGCTCGATTCGCTCGATGGTCTCGCTCGCGAGGTGCGCGGCGTTCGGGACGAGGACCGCACGATATTCTCCGAGCCGATCCTCGTCGAGATCGGCTTCCTCGATGACGTCGTGCTTGAGATTGCACCGGCCGAGCAGGACACTTGCCGCGGCCGGCGCGAGATAGGCGTATTCGCCCTTGAGCCAGGTGCGCGGGCGCCCCCAGGCGTCGGTGAACGTATAGGTCTCGCCGCGCGCGGTGGCCTCGGCCGCGTAGGCGTCGTGGCTCCGCCGGCTGAACAGGACGGCGACGTCATGCCCTCGGGGGCGGATCCATTCCTGCACGGGCTCACCTCGTGTCGATTGATGGGCGGAGCGGGTCGGTCGACCGCAGTCGTGTAATCTAACCCAACCTCGAAAGCGGGACAATGCGGGCGCGGCTCATGTCGGCTTCAGTCCGCCCGTGCTCGCTGGAGCTGTATCGGCACGGACGGGCTCGGGCGCAAGGTGAGACCCGCGATCGGGACGATGCGGGCGCTCGAGAGTACCGTGAGCCGGTAGCGCTGGGCCATGGCCGACACGATGAGCTGCATCTCGATGGTGGCAAAGGCGCTGCCGACGCAGCGGCGAGGGCCGCCGCCGAATGGAAAGTGGGCGAAAGCGGGGCGGGCGGCCGCGCGCTCGGACGTGAAGCGGTCGGGATCGAAACGGTCGGGGGCTGCCCAGATGTCCGGGTGGCGGTGAGTGAGAAACGGACTCAACAGCACGAGCGTGCCGGCGGGGATGGTGTAGCCGCCGAGCGTGTCGTCCTCGACGGGTGTGCGCGCGGTGAGCCAGGTGGGTGGGTAGAGGCGCAAGACCTCTTCGATCACCCTGCGCGTGTAGCCGAGGCGGGGAAGAGCGTCGACGCCAGGAGGATGGCTGCCTGCCGCGCGACATTCTGCTTCGAGCTGCTCCCGGGCATCGGGTTGTCCCGACAGGACATACCAGACCCAGGCCAGCGCGCTCGCGACGGTCGTATGGCCGGCGACCAGGATGGTCTTCAGCTCGTCGTGCAGCTCGGCTTCGGAGAGTGGCTTGCCGCCCGCGGCGACCGGTGATGTCAGGAGGGCGGCGAGCAGTGTCCCCGAAGGCGGCATCGAGCGATGAGCCTCTCTCACTTTTCTCGAGACGAAGTCATCGATCGCGCCGAGAGAGCGCCCATGGCGGATTCCCGCGAGGGTGGGAAGCTCGAGCCAGCCGAACGCGCTCCAGAGCCGTCGATCCACGTGGCCCACGGCGACGTCGAGCGCTTGGCGGAGAGTTTCCACCTCTGCGGGGTGGATCTCGCCGAAGCACGCCCGGATGATGATCGTCTGCGTGAGGCGCCGCATCTCGCTGACCATCTCGACGACCGCGCCCCCCTCGGCGAGAGGTCGCCAGCGCTCGAGCATCTCCGCCGTGGCCCGGTGGACGGCGGCGGCGAGCTGCGCGTGGTGACCTGGATGGAAGGCGGGCTGCACCTGCCGGCGTCGCTGGCCCCAGCGCTCACCATCGATCACCGTCAGGCTGTCGCCGAAGAGCGAGCGCACGCGTGTGGCCGGCGGACCCTTGGCATACGCGTGGGCATGGTCCTGCAGGACGTGCTTGACGTGGTCGGGATGGCACAGCAGGTAGACGTGATGCGCGCCGAGCCGCATGGAGACGATGTCCCCATAGCGCCGCGCGCAGTCCCCGAAGAAGCCCAGGGGATCGCGCCGCGCTTTCGGGAAGACGCCCACGAGCGGATAGCCCGTGGGGCCGGGCGGGACACGGCGGGTGACGACAGACATCGGCGCACTCGCTCACGCGGCGCGCGGCCGATAGGCGGGGGGCGGAGGAGCGTAGCCGTGGACGACAAACCAGTCCACGGCATCGCGCAGCGCTTGCTCCACCGGCGTGTGGAACAGCCCGAGCTCTCGCACCGCCTTCTCCGCGCTGAAGTACATGTGCTTGCGCGCCATGCGGACGCCGGTGAGCGGCACGCGCGGCGAGTGGCCGGTGGCGCGCGCCATCCCCTCGCTGGCCAGTGCCACGAGATAGACGAGGGCATGGGGCGCGCGCAGGCGCGGGGCGCGGATGCCCGTGATGCGCTCGAGCATGCGGAAAACCTCGGTGAGCGAGTGGTTCTCGCCGCCCAGAATATACTTCTCCCCGGGCCGGCCGAGCGACGCGGCCAGGAGATGCCCGCGCGCGACATCGGCCACGTGGACCAGATTGAGCCCGGTATCGAGCGTGGCGAACATGCGCCCGAGGAGATAGTCGAGGACCATCTGGCCCGTAGGGGTGGGCTTGACGTCCCATGGTCCGAAGGGAGCGCTCGGATTGACGATCACGACGGGCAGGCCGCGGTTGGCGTACTCCTCGGCCACACGCTCGGCGAGGAACTTCGAGCGCTTGTAGGGCCCGATCATGTCGTCGAGGCTCACGGGCGTGGTCTCGGTGCCAGGGCCACCCTCCCTCGGCAGTCCGAGCGTACCGATGCTCGAGGTGTAGACGACGCGCTCCACCCCGGTGCGCGCGCAGGCCTCGAGCACGGTGCGCGTGCCCTCCACGTTGTTGCGGTAGATCTCCGCCGGATCGCGGGCCCAGAGCCGGTAGTCGCCGGCCACGTGGAAGACCCTCGCGCAGCCCGAGACCGCCGCGGCCACGGCGTCGGGCTCGAGGATGTCGCCGCGCACCACCTCGACCGGGCAACCCTCGAGCGCCTTGAGACTGCTGGCCGGACGAGCGAGGACCCGGACACGATAGCCGTCAGAGAGGAGAAGGCGCGCCACATTGGCTCCCACGAAGCCGGTGGCGCCGGTGACCAG
>QHSC01000174.1 GCA_003220345.1 Candidatus Rokuibacteriota bacterium
AGCTGGCCGTGCTCCTTGTAGACGCCGACCTCGCGAAAGCCCGCCGCGCGACAGGCGGCGCGGCTCGCGACATTCTCGGGAAAGATCCGCGAGACGAGCTTGTGCAGCCCCGCCTTGCGTGATTCCTCGATGAGCGCGCCGAGGGCCTGGCGGCCGACCTGACGGCCGCGGTGGTCGCGCCCGACGTACACGGAGAACTCGGCGGTCTTCGAGTAGCAGTCCCGCGGCCGATAGGACGAGGTGGAGGCGAAGCCGACGACCTGGCCCGCCTCCTCGGCCACGACGATCGGATGCACGCCGTCGAACCACCGCGTGATCTCCTCGGGCGTGCGAGGGCGCGTCTCGAAGGTGGCGATGCGGTCCTCGATGCCCTGGTTGTAGATCTTCGCGATGGCGGCGGCATCGGCCGGGGTCGCCGGGCGAGTGGTGATCGGCATGAGCTGACTCCTCGGGCTTGTGACTCAGCGGCTACTGAGTGCGCGCCAGCCTTCCGCGGTGATGAGCTGCTCCACGCGCGCCCGGATCTCGTCGCGGATCGCGCGAACGCGCTCGATGGTCTTCCCCTTCGGATCCTCGATGGGCCAGTCGTCGCGCTTGAGCCCGGGCACGACCGGACATGCCTCGCCGCAGCCCATGGTGACGAGCAGATGGCTGGCGGCGGCGAGATCGTGGGTGAGCCGCGCCGGCGTGGCTCGAGAGAGATCGATGCCGACTTCGCGCATGACGGCCACCACTTCTGGATGGACGCGATCCGCGGGCTCGGTCCCGGCGGAGGCGGCCCGGACCTTCGCGGGATCGGCGAGCGCATTGAAGAAGGCCGCGGCCATCTGGGAGCGGCCGGCATTGTGGACGCACGCAAAGATCACCTGCGTCTCGATCGCCATGGTCTCTCTCCGATCGCGCTCGAGGGGCTGGAGCCACGCGAAGAGTGCCGTGGCCGCCGCCGCGCCGAGTAGCTGCGCGACAATGAAGCCCGGGACGTCGACGGGCCGGATGCCCGCGAAGGTGTCGCTGAGGGATCGCGCCACCGTGACGGCCGGGTTCGCGAACGAGGTGGAGGCGGTGAACCAGTAAGCCGCCGTGATGTAGCCGCCGACGGCAAAGGCGACCGTGCCCGCGGGCAGCCTCGCGCAGCCCCAGATCACGGCGAGCAGCCCGAAGGCAGCCACGAACTCGCTGAAGAGCTGAGCGACCCCCTCCCGCGCCTTCTGCGAGGCGAAGAAGACCGGCTCGGAGAACATGACGTTCGCGGCGGCCACGCCAGCCAGGGCGCCCAGCACCTGGGCCGCGATGTACGCGGGCGTCTCGCGCCAGGGCAGCCCGCCCCGCCAGGCATCCGCGAGCGTCACCGCGGGATTGAAGTGGGCGCCCGAGATGGGCCCGAAGGCCAGGATCAGGGCGACGAGGGCCGCCCCCGTCGCGACGGTGTTGGCGAGGAGGGCCAGCGCCACCTGACCCGAGGCCAGGCGGCTGCCCATGATGCCGGAGCCGACCACGGCGGCAAGAAGCAGCGCCGAGCCGATGGCTTCCGCCACCGCTCGGCGCCCGAGATCAGGTCGATGCGTGGATGCCGGGCTCACACCACCGCGGGCTTCCGGGCGCGGACGAACGCGCTCATGAACTTGTCGTTGACCTGGGGGGCGATGGCGTCGGCATCGAGGCCCGCGCCCGCCAGGAATTCCCGCGCATCCTCGACGCGGTAGATGCGCGTGGGCTCGAGATCGACCGTTTCAAAGCCGGCCTTGGCGAGCTTGTCGCGGTACTCCTGCTCTTCGAGCGCGCCGGCCACGCAGCCGATCCAGAGCTCGATGCTCTTGCGGAGCTCCGCCGGCACCTCGCCCCGTACGACCACGTCGGAGACCGCGAAGCGCCCGCCCGGCTTGAGCACGCGGAAGGCCTCGGCGAAGACGCGGTCCTTGTCGGCCGAGAGATTGATCACGCAGTTCGAGATGATGACGTCCACGGAGTTGGCGGGGAGGGGGATCTGCTCGATCTCACCCTTGAGGAACTCGACGTTGGTCGCGCCCGCCTTCCGCTGGTTCTCGCGGGCGAGGGCGAGCATCTCATCCGTCATGTCGAGGCCGTACGCCTTGCCGCTGGGGCCCACGCGCTTGGCGGAGAGGAGCACGTCGATGCCGCCGCCCGAGCCGAGGTCGAGCACCGTCTCGCCCGGCTTGAGCTCGGCGAGCGCGGTGGGATTGCCACAGCCGAGCGACGCCGCGGTCGCCTCGGCGGGGAGGCTGCACGTCTCGCTCTCGGTGTAGATATTGGAGGTGATGGGGTCACACTCACCGCGAGACGACGCCGATCCGCAACATGCGTCGCTCGAAGATGTCACGCGAAGTGCCGCCTTCGCGTACTTGTCCTTCACGATGCTCTTGATGTCTTGCTCGGCCATGGCGTCTCCCCTTTGCGTCGTGATCAGGAGCTGCAGCAGGACGTATTCTTCGCGAGCTGCAGTCCCTTGGGTACCTTGGCCACGGGCGCCTGGGTCTCGTCCTCGAGATCGTAGTTGAGGTGATAGACCTCCCACTCCACGCCGTCGGGATCCGTGACCCAGAACTTGTCCTGGTTGGCGTGACAGCAGTTGACGCCCATCTCCTCGGTGACGGGTAGCCCGGCCGCCTTCACGCGGGCGAGCTGGGCCATGACCGTCTCCACCGACTCGACCTGGATGCCGACGTGGTCCACGGTGCCGCGGGCGGCCGCGCCGCCATGCGAGAGGGCGAGGTTCACGGGCGCCCAGGCGGGCAGGAACTTGGCATAGCCCGTCTTGACCTTGACCGGACCCTCGCCGAGGAACTTCTCGTAGAACTCGCGGCTCTTGGCGAGGTCGGATACGTGCATGTGCATGTGGACCTTGGCGCTCATGGCGTTCTCCTCTAGCAGCAGGCGGTGAGCAGACGACAGAGCGTCGTGACCGCCTCCCGCTGCACGGAATAGTAGATGTACCGCTCTTCCTTGCGACTCTCCACCAGCCCGGCCCGCCGGAGCACATCGAGATGATGGGACAGGGTCGGCCCCGGGATCTCCACGGCCTCCTGGATCTCGCCCACCGACATCTCCTTCCCGGCGCGCACGAGGAAGAAGAACACCTGCAGGCGGCTCAGGTGAGCGAGGGATTTGAAGGCCTCGACGTGGGTGTGGTTGGCATCCAGCCGGGCCAGCGGCAGCGGGGCTATGGTTTTCATGTTTCGAAGTCTATGGAAATATCAAACCGATGTCAAGCCCCCTTTTCGATACCCGGATGGAGCGATGATCTCTCCTTCTATCCCTCTCCCCCACCGGGGGAGAGGGCAGGGTGAGGGGGCGAGGCCTTGCAACCGGCGGTATCCTCATGTCGATTCCCGTCGCGCCCGTTCGTCTACTCCATGGACGACATGAACGGGCCGGGGCCGGCCGGCGTCCGGGCGATAGAAAGCCCCGAGAAACCACTCAGGAGGCTCCCATGGCGAAGTTTCTGATACTGTCGCGCGGCACGGGCGAGGCCTACAAGCAGCTGAGTCCTCAGGAGATGCAGAAGGTGATCCAGAAGTACATGGCGTGGACCGACGACATGCGCAAGGCAGGGCGTCTCCTCCATGCCGACAAGCTGCGGGCCGACGGACGCGTGGTCCGGGGCGCCAACGGCAAGATGACCGTCACCGACGGCCCCTTCGCGGAGTCCAAGGAGATACTGGGCGGCTTCTGGATCGTCGAGGCCACGAGCTACGAGCAGATCCAGCGCGATCTTGCCAACCATCCCCACCTGGCCGCCGGCAGCCTCGAGGTGCGCGAGATCGACGACATGAGCGCGAGGGGCTGAACAACGCGGTGGACCCCGCGGCGCCCTCCGAGGTCGACGCGCTCGTCGAGCACCTGTTCCGCCACAGCGCGGGACGCATGGTGTCCTCGCTCGCGCGCCGCCTCGGCTCGGCGCGGCTGGACCTCGCGGAGGAGGCGGTGCAGGATGCCCTTGTCCGCGCGCTCCACACGTGGCCCTATGGCGGCGTGCCCAGAGAACCTCGCGCGTGGTTGTTTCAGGTCGCCAAGCACCGCGCGCTCGATCTCCTCCGTCGCGAAGCCTCCCTGCGGGGCAAGCTCGAAATCATCGAGGGCGAGCCGGGCCCCGTCGTGAATCTGGACGCGGCCGATGACAGGGCCGTCGGCGACGACGAGCTGGCCATGATGTTCATGTGCTGCCACCCCTCCTTGCCGAGCCTCGGCCGCATCGCCCTGACGCTCAAGACCGTCGGCGGCTTCAGCGTCGAGGAGATCGCGGCGGCCTTCCTGGCCGAACCGGCCGCCATCGCTCAGCGTCTCGTGCGCGCCAAGCGCCAGATTCGCGAGCAGGACATTCCCATCGAGATCCCGCGGAGTGACGAGGTCGCCGCGCGGCTGGAGAGCGTGCTCGACGTTCTCTACCTGTTCTTCAACGAGGGCTACAGCGTCCACGGCGGCGAGAACCTGGTCCGCGCGGAGCTGTGCGGCGAGGCGATACGGCTGGCCGGGATCCTCGCCGGGAATCGACGTACGGACCTGCCACCCGTCCACGCTCTGCTGGCGCTCATGCTGCTCCAGGCGAGCCGACTGCCCGCGCGAGTGGACGAGGCCGGCGATCTCCTCCTTCTCTCGGAGCAGGATCGCGCTCGCTGGGACCAGGGCCTGATCGCTGAGGGGCTGCGCCACCTGGAACGCGCCTCTTCCGGTGAGAGCATTATGGCGTACCACGTGGAGGCGGCGATCGCGGCCTGTCATGCCGTGGCCCCGGACGAGGCCTCGACGAACTGGACGTACGTGCTGCGCCTGTACGGTGAGCTCCTCTCGCTCAAGCCTTCGCCCGTGGTCGAGCTCAACCGGGCCATTGCTCTTGCCATGGTGGACGGACCCACGGCTGGGATCCGCGCCATCGAGAGCACCGACTACTACCGCGAGGCCTTGACGCGCCCGTCTTCGACGCCCGAGCGCCGTTTCCTGGAGAAGCAGCTCGAGCGCTGCACCCCCGTCTAGGGGTCAGGTCTCACAATCCAACATCAAGCTTCCGCGAGATCGAGGTTCGGATCAGGTCTAGCGAGGCAACGTTGTCGAAGACCTCCCTGTTCCTGCCCCAATGTCATAATGTGAGACCTGACCCCGATGCTCGACTTCTACAGACGTCCCGCGACGATGACATCCGGTGGAGAACACGCGCGCATGCTCGACGCGGTGCCGCGTGATCTGGCCGGGATGACTCGTGTCGTGCAGGGCCTGTTGCTGCATGAGCACTGGGCGCCCGCCTATGGCGTGACCCTTCCCGACAAGCGCAGAAGCGAGTCGCATA
>QHSC01000056.1 GCA_003220345.1 Candidatus Rokuibacteriota bacterium
GTTCTCGGGGCGCTCACCAAGCTTCTGACCCACCACACGAAGCGCGGAGCCATCGAGGCAGCCGCGCAGACGGCCACGCGGCTCCTCGCTCTTGACCCTCTCCAAGAGACGATCCATCGCGCGCTGATGCGTCTCTACGCCAGGCAGGGCCGACGGGCCCACGCGCTACGGCAGTACCAGGTCTGTGTCCGAGTGCTGCAGCGCGAGCTCGGCGTGGAGCCGGAGCCGGAGACGCGAAAGGTCTACCGGGAAGTTCTCCAGCAGCGAGCTCCTTCCACGCGAACACCGGACCATACGGGCGATCCCTTTCGCCGGCGTTGGCGCGGCGCTCCCGCAGGTCTTCGCGAAGTGCCCAGCCTCGAGCCTCCAGTGGTCGGGCGCCGGGCGGAGCTGGCTCGCCTGCATGACGCCCTGCGTGAGGTCTGCGGTGGCCGCGGTCGGATCGTGGTGGTTCTCGGCGAGGCCGGCATGGGCAAGACTCGCCTTCTTCTCGTGGTGGGGCGATGCTACGAGACCCAGCAGATCTTTCCCTTCGGACCCTGGGTCGAGGCGCTCCGCGCTGGACTGGGATTGCTCGACTCCGCCGCACTCGAAGGTCTCGAGCCGGTCTGGCGGGTCGAGCTCGCGCGGCTGCTACCGGAGTTTTCCGCCCCTCATCTCTTCCCGCCGGGGCCGGCGGACGACTATCTCCGGCTCTTCGGCGCCGTGGCTCGAGTGATCGAGATTCTTGCCACGGCGCCTCTCATGCTCATCCTCGAGGATCTGCACTGGGCGGACGAGATGAGCGTGAGACTGTTAGGATTCCTGGCCCATCGCGTCGCGGCCTGGCCCGTGCTGCTCGTGGCCAGCGCCCGGACGGAGGAACTGGGCGAGGCGCCGATGCTCCGCCGGCTCCTGGAGGAATTGCGCGGACAGCACCATGCCGTGGCCCTGACCCTCGCGCCTCTCTCGAAGGACGAGACCCGCAGCCTTGTCCGGATGCTCGCCCAGGTCGGGACCCGTGAAGCCGCGCTCGACCAAGTGGCCGAGCAGGTGTGGACCTTGAGTGAAGGCAACCCCTTCGTGGCCGTGGAGACGATGCGAGCCGTCCACGAAGGGCATCGGTTCGAGGCCTCCACGATCGGGATTCCGGAGCGAGTGCGAGAGGCCATCAGTAGTCGACTCGAACGCCTGAGCCCGCGGGCTCAGGAGCTACTCGCGGTGGCTGCCGTCATCGGCCGAGAGTTTGAGTTCCCCCTGCTTCGCCGCGCGGCGCAGATCGATGAGCGCGAAGCGGCGGAGGGCGTGGAGGAGCTGGTCCGGCGCGGGGTGCTGCACGGTGTCGGCCCTCGCTTGGACTTCGCGCACGACCGAATTCGGGAGGTCGCGTATGGCCAGCTCTTTCTATCGCGCCGCACGCGGCTGCACGCGTCCGTCGGGGGCGCGATCGAAGCGGTGTACGCGGACGAGCTCGAGCAGCACCATGGGGCGCTCGGCGTGCACTTCTGCCGCGGCGAGATCTGGGAAAAGGCGCTGCGCTATCTCCGACTGGCGGGGAACGGCGCCGTCGCGATCTCGGCGAATCGGGAGGCGGTCGCCTACTTCGAACAGGCCCTGCAGGTGCTCGATCACCTCCCCGAAGGCCGCAGCAGGACCGAGCAGACGTACGACCTCGCGATGTATCGCGCCGCCGTCCTTTATTCGCTCGGAGAGCTTCGGCGCATCGTGGACCACCTTGGCGAGACCGAAGCGCTGGCGCGCGCGCTCGACGACCGCACGCGAATGGGGCGAGTCGATGTCCTGAGGCTGGGTTGCCTCGCGGCCATGGGTGACCAAGCGCCCGCCATCGAGTCCGGTGAGCGCGGCCTCGCAATCGCGGAGGCCGTGGGCAATCTCCCGCTCCAGGCGTCCGCGTCCTTCCTGCTCGGCTTCGCTCATATGGGCCTGGGAGACTTTCGTCGGGCCGTGAGCTATCTGAAGATGAGCGGCGGTTTGCTCCAGGATCAGCCCGCCCACAAGCGGCTCGGCCAGATCGGCCTCCCTGCCGTGTTCTGGCGTGCTTGGCAGAACCTGCCGCTGGGCGAGCTCGGCGCATTCCACGAGGCGATCACGAGCGGGGAAGAAGCAGTGCGGATCGCCGAGGCGGCCGCTCAACCCTATAGCCTGGCCCTCGCGCACGGGACGCTCGGTCATCTCTATTGCCTCAAAGGCGAGACTTCGCTGGGCATCCCGGCGCTGGAGCGATCCGTCGCTCTCTGCCGGGACTACGAGCTCGCAGTACTCTCTCCCCTCACGATTGGCTCGCTTGGCCACGCCTATGCCGTCGCGGGGCGCGTCACCGAGGCTCTACCCATCATGGAGCGGGCCGTCGCGCGGGGAGCGTCCCTTCACGTGATGTGGTGGCACTCGCGCCGGATGACCGAGCTCGGCGAGGGCTATCTGCTCGCCGGTCGCGCGGACGACGCACTGACGACGGTCGAACGCGCTCTCGCTCTGGCCGATGCCCATGGCGAGCGCGGGAACCGCGCCTACGCCCTCCGCGCTCTCGCGGAGGTAGCCCTCCGGCGCGATCACCCCGATCTCGAGAGCGCGGAGCGCCACCTCTGCCACGCGCTCAGCCTGGCCGATGAATTGGGGATGCGGCCCCTCGTCGCACGCTGTCAGCTCGACATGGGCCGGTTGTACCGGCGCGCCGGGGAGCGGACGAAAGCGCGCGACCTTCTCGCCGCCGCGAGCGCACAGTTGTGCGAGATGGACATGCGGCCTTGGATGGAGCAGGCGGAGGCCGAGCTGGCCTGCACCGCGACCTGACCCCAGCTCTGTGCCCGGGTCATCTTCGCCGGCACCGGCATGGCCCGGTCTCGTTTCTTCTCAGTCGCGCTTGAGCTCCGGGAGGACCGTCCGGGCGAACAGCTCGATGTTCCTCACGGCGAGGGCGTGCGGCAGGCTGCCAAACTGGAACAGGGCCATGAGCACGCCCGCGCCCAGCTCTCGCATCTCGGCCCGGATCTCGCGGGCGACGTAGTCGGGGTCGCCCACGAGGGTCATCCCCTCCTTCTGGGTCAGGTCGAAGTCGAGCTCGTAGAGCGGGAGCTCCTCCGCGCTCCGCACCGCCGCCGGGCGCGGCGGCGGCGTCTGGCCGAGGAGCTTCATCGACCCGCGGTGGTAGCTGAGGAGTTTCTGCCAGAAGTAGTCCAGATGCGGCTCGGCTTCCTCGCGGGCGCGCGCGTTCGTCTCGGCCACGTAAACGTGGCGCAGCACGTGACAGTGCTCGGGGCCGGGCGTCCATCCGTGCTGCGCGGCGAACGCCCGATAGCGGTCGAAGATCGAGCGCGTGCGCGCGTTGGACCGGTAGGCCGCGCCCGTGGGCACCCGACGGCGCGCCGCCAGCTCGAGCCCTTCGTCGCTGTCGGCGGGAAGGATGATGGGCGGGTGCGGCTGCTGGAGCGGTCGCGGCCAGATCGAGACCCGATCGTAGCTCCAGTACTTTCCGTGCCAGGCGAACGGCTCGCGCGTCGTCCACGCCTTGACGACGAGGTCCCACGCTTCCTGCAGGCGCTCCCGCGCCTCGGGAAGCGGCACGCCGAGGGCCAGGTATTCCTGCGGCACCCCGCGGACGAAGCCCGAGATGATCCGGCCACCCGACATGACGTCGAGCATCGCGACCTCCTCGGCGAGCCGCACGGGGTGGGCGTGGAGCGCGGGCAGGTTGCCGAGGATCCCGATCTTGATCCGCCGCGTGCGCTGGGTCAGCGCGGCCGCGATGATGTTCGGCGACGGCATGAGCCCGTAGGGCTTGGCGTGATGCTCGTTGATGCAGATCGCGTCGAACCCGTACTCCTCGTACAGGACCATCTGGTCCAGGTGCTGAGCGTAGATCTCCTGGCCGCGGACCGGATCGAAGAGGGCGTTGGCGTCCGGATAGTACGAGGGCTCGTCGAGGTACGGCCAGGGCATGAGGTCGAACGCATAGACCTTCATCGGACCGCCCCCGCCTTCACGCGAGATCCAGCGCCAGCGCCTTTCCGTCGAGATCCTCGGCGCGCTCCACCATGATGAGCACGGCGTAGCCCTTCTTCTCCGGATCCCGGTCCTTCTCCGGCTGCACCAGGCGCTGCCAGACACCTTCGTATGCCGGTCCCGAGCGGTGAATCGCGGCGGTGCCGTAGAAGCGGGCGATGCCGCCCTTGGGCAGGAGTCCGGATTCCCGAAGCGCGGGCTTCCTGAAGAACACGGTCACCTTCGTCCCATCGCGGAGGTTCTCGTTGGTCGAGCCCTTGCCCCGCTCCCAGAGCGCGATGTGCTCGTCGTCGAAGACCATCGTGCTGCCGCGCGGGCTCACCTGGGCAAATCCGCTCGGAAGCACGGTGCCCACCAGGCACACGTGGGCCGGAAACGCGGTGTTGATGTGCTCGTGCAGAGATTTGGGAATCTTGGCCAAGGCACACTCTCCTCTCTTGACGGGACGTCGGGCTCTCACGGTAGCCCGTCGCCTCCCACCCGTCAACGGCCCCTGCTATCCTGGGGACGATGATCGCCCGCCTCCGCTGGATCATGTGGGGCATTCCCGCCTTCATCTTCGTCTTCGCCTTCGTTCATCGGGTGGCGCCCGGCGTGGTGGCCAAGGAGATCATGCAGGCCTTCGAGGCCAGCGGCACCATCGTCGGGCTGCTCTCCGCCATGTACTTCTACGCCTACGCCGGCTTCATGATCCCGGCCGGTCTCCTCATCGATGGCCTGGGAGTCCGGCGCGTCGTGTCGGCGGGCGCGGCCGTCATGGGGCTGGGCTCGCTCGCCATGGGGCTCGCGGCAACTCCGAGCGTGCTCTTCGGCGGACGCTTCCTGGTCGGTCTCGGCGCCACCGTCACGTTTATCGGCTGCCTCAAGATCGCGGCGAGCTGGTTCCCGCCCTCTCACTTCGGGACGATGTCGGCCATCAGCGCCACCATGGGCATGCTGGGCGCCCTCCTCGGGACGGCGCCCCTCGCCGCCCTGGTGGCGGCGGCGGGTTGGCGCGGCGCCTTCGTCACCATCGGCGCCGTCCCCCTGCTGGGCGCGCTCCTCTGCTTTGTCTTCGTGCGCGATCATCCGCGCGGGCACGTCGAGGAGGGCGCGCCCGTGCCGGGGCTTGCCGAGGTCGTGCGCGGCATGCTCGAGGTGCTGGGGAACCGGCACACCTGGCCGCCCTTCCTCGCGTTCTTCTTCCTGTACTCGGCCATGGGCAATCTCATGCTCTGGGGCGTGCCCTTTCTCTGCGACGTCTACGCCCTCAGCAACACGCGTGCGGCGGCCTACGCTTCCCCCGTCACCCTCGCGCTCCTTCTCTCCGCGCCCCTCACGGGCTACCTCTCGGATCGCGTCTTCCAGCTCCGCAAGCTGCCCTACACCGTGCTCGCGTGCTGTCTCTTTCTCGCCTGGGCGGTTCTCGTGCTCACGCTCGGCACGCTGCCCCTCTGGGGTCTGGCCGCTATTTTCTTCGCCATGGGCCTCGCCAGCGGCGGCTTCGTGCTGACCTGGCCCATCGGCCGAGAGGTCAATCCGCCGCACCTGGCGGGCACCGCGGTGGCCGTGGCCAACATGGGCGGCTTCGTGGGCGCGGCGGTGACCCAGGGCCCGGTGGGCGCGATCCTCGATTCCCGATGGACCGGCGCCATGCTCGAGGGCGCGCGCGTCTACCCGCTCGAGGCCTACCGCGTGGCTTTCCTGGCCTGCGCGCTCTGCGTGCTGATCGCGGCGGCGCTCAGCCTCCTGCTGCGCGAAACGCGCGGGCAGAACATCTACCAGCAGCTCTACCCTGGAGGCGCCCGGGGCAGCCGAGCCTGAGCCCCATCGCGAGGCAGGAACGCGACGCGCGCCTGGGTAGATCTAGCCGCGGTCGAGAAAGCCCTCGGTCATGGCGTTGATGACGGGGATGCCGTTCGCGGATATGGCGTTGATGCGGGCCTTGACCTCCGCGAGGGGGCGGAAGGGCTTCTTGAGCAGGTGCGCCGTGTAGTCATGCACGGCCGAGGCGAGCTCGGCGCCCGGCACCACTCGCGTGACGAGCCCGAGCGCCTGGGCCTCCGCCGCCGAGTAGCGATGGCAGCCCATGATGATCTCCTTGGCGCGCGCCGGCCCCACGAAGCGAATGAAGCGCGTGGTCGAGGCGATGCCGAGCGGCACGCCCAGGTCCACCTCCGGGATCCAGAACTGGGCCTCGGCGGCCGCGAAGCGGAAATCGCAGGCGAGGGTCAATCCCCAGCCTCCCCCGACCGCATGGCCATTGACCATGCAGATGGTCGCCTGCTCGAGGTTCTCGAGGGCGGTCTGGGCCCGCTCGAAGAGCCGCCGGAACTGAGACTTCTTCTCCGTGAAGAGGCGCCGGCGCTCCTCGTCCGTCTTGGCCCGCGCGTGGGGGGCATCGGCGCCGGCCGAGAAGACGGGCGGAGCGCCGGTGACGATCACCACGCGCGTCGTGTCGTCGTCTCGGAGCTCCGTGAAGGCCCGCGACAGGTCCGTGAGCATGGCGTCGCTCAGCGAGTTCCGGCGCTCCGGCCGGCTGAGCGTCACCGTGGCCACGGCGCCTTTCCGATCGAGCGTGACGTTCTCGCTCATGCGCGCGCCTCCTGCAGGGCCTGCTCGAAACCTTTCTCGTCCGCGAGGAGCTGCCGCTTCGTCTCCCTGACGATGCGCCGGGCCCGCTCGTATCCCTGGCCGGTCTCGCGACCGCGCGCCACGGAGGGAGCCAGGATCTCGTCGAGAAAGCGCTCGAAGGCGCGCGCGAGCCGGCGGCGCACATCCCCGTAGCCACGGACCACCGTGGCGATGTCGGCGACCTCGCGGGCGAGCTCGAGATCCAGCGCCGCGGAGTCGAGGACCCCCTGCTGCCATCGATCGATCAGCGCGAACTCTCGCTGAGCGCGCAATGACCACGGCCGCATCACCCGCAGCCGGCCGAGGAGCCAGACGCGGAGGAATCCGCTCACCGCGGTGGTCTTGACGTGCTGGCCCAGGCTCGGGCGACGCTCGGGCCACCAGCGCTCGCAGAGACGAGCGATGGGAGCGGCCACAACCGCGGGCAGGATGCCGTAGATCTCGTCCAGATCGGGCTTGAGATAGTCGGTCACGTGCACGACCTGACCGTTCGTGGCGCCGTGATCCCGCCGGATGCGCTCGAAGCGGCCCCGGCGGGTCTTGAGGTCGGCCACGCGGATGGCATCCTCGTATGTCATCCAGACGGCGAGCCGGCGGGCGAAGATCTCCGTCATCCGCAGATCGGGATCCGCGGCGAGCACCGCGCGGACGCGCGCGAGGTAGCCTCGCGCATAGCGCGCGTCCTGATAGTCGATCAGGCGGGCCAGGGCTTCGCCGAGCGTCCGGTGGAGGGGCGCCGGAAACTCCTCCTCCGCTTGCCGGACGAGCGCGAGAAAATCGCCCATGCGCAGTCCGAGGGCATGCGCGCGCTCCGCCTTGACCTGCTCCCACGATCGGGCGGGCGCGGGCGCCGCCGTCGCCTCGCCGCCCGAGGCCACGATCTCCATGCCCGCCTTGAAGCCCGCGAGGTTCCGCTCGACGGCGACTCCACCCTCGCGAATGGCGGCCTCGAAGGCCGACGCTTCGAGGGGCAGGATCTCCGTGGCGCAAAGTGCTCCCAGCATCACGGCGTTGACCTCGCTGCCCACGGCCCGCGCGGCCGCCAGGCCGTCGAAGGCGATCAGGCGCTTCGAGAGCGCCCCCAAGGCCTCCTCCACGCGCTCGCGCGGGAAGATCCCGTCGCCGAGCGCGCTCTTCTCCCCGATGGCAAAGAGACGGTGGGTGCTCGCGATCATGGTCGTGCGCTCGGGCGAGACGTAATCGGTCTCGAGGGTGCGTCCGGCCTCGAGGAGCTCGGAGGCCATGACCACGTCGACATCTCCGGGCGTGGGATACAGCGAGAAGACGGGCTCGGGACCGCCGGTGGGAATGGGCTCGGGATACACCTCGAGATAGTAGGTGGTGGCGCCCGTGCGCTGGGCGACACCCGGAATGGACGTGGCCTGAGCCGGCAGCCCCGCATGAGCGGCGGCGCCCGCGATCCACTCGGTGAGAACGCCCCCGCCCTGGCCCCCGAGCGCCGCGATCAGAATGGAGATGGGGCGGGGCGCGGGCATCACGCGGCCTGGAGGCGCCCGATCACCCAGCGCCGCGCGGCGTCGAGCGCGCGCTCCCACCGGTCGGGATTGTGGACCACGCGCGTCTCGAAGAAGGACGGGCAGAGGACCGCGGCGTGCGCGACCTCGCCGCAGAGCCCGCAGCCGACGCAGGTCTGGTCCACGTGCGCGACCGGATCCTCGCGCAGGGGATCGGGATTGTCCTTGAGGGTGAGCGAGGGGCAGCCGTTGAAGCGCATGCAGGACTTGTCGCCCGTGCACACGTCCGGGTCGACGCCGAAGCGCGGCGTCACCACCCGCCCGCCCGCCTTGAGCCGGGCCGAGATCTGCGGCTTGACCCGGCGCTGGCGCTCGAGCTGGCACTCGGCACGCGCGATGATCACCTTGAGCCCGCCCGCCGCAGTCGTCATGGCTTCCTTCACCGTCTTGAGCGTCTCGCCCACCCGGTAGGGATTGACGACGCGCATCCACGGGACGCCGAGGCTGCGGATGGTCTCGGCGATGGACATGCGCACCCGCTCACCCTGCGGGTTCTTGCCCGTCGAGGGATTGTGCTGCTGACCGGTGGCGGAGGTGTAGAAGTTCTCCAGGATGACGAGCACGGAGTCCTGCTTGTTGAAGACGGCATTGGCCACGCCGGTGGTGAGCCCCGAGTGCCAGAAGCCGCCGTCGCCCAGGATGGAGATCACGCGCTTGTCGAAGTTCGGCGCCACCGCGCTGGCCGACGCCAGGCCGAGGCCGTAGCCGAGGATGGTATTGCCCTGGTTGAAGGGCGGCAGCGTCGCGAAGGCGTGGCAGCCGATATCGGCCGCCACGTGCGTCTCGCCGAGCTCGCGCTGGGCGATCTTGAGCGCGCTGAAGACGGGCCGCTCGGGGCAGCCCGTGCAGAAGGCGGGCGGCCGCTTGGGCAGCGGGCTCTGGAGGCGCGCCCGTCCCTGCCCCGCGTGGCCGGAGAGCGCGGCGCGACGGCGCTCGGCGTCTCCGCCCAGGAATCGCGCCAGCGCCGCCAGCACCAGCTCGGGCACGAACTCGCCCTGGGCCGCCACCGTGTCCTTGCCCTCGATGCGCACGGAGAGCGAGCGGTCATAGGCGAGGGCCTTGAGCTCCTGCTCGATGAAGTTCGGCATGCCCTCCTCGAGAACGAGCACGCGCCGCTTGCCCTCGAGGAAGTCGAGGAGCTGCTCCGGCACCAGGGGGTGGATGACGTTGAGGACGAGGAGGGGCACGCGCGAGCCGCCGAAGACGTCGGCCTGGCCCAGGAGCTCGAGGCCCCGGAGCACCGTCGGCGTGAGCCCGCCCTGGAGGATGATGCCCAGCTCCTTGTCCTCGCCGGGTATGACCTCGTTGAGCGCGTGCGCCGCGATGTATCGACGGGCGGCGGGGAGGCGCGTCTCGAACTTCTGGGCCTCCTGCGCGTACGTGGAGGGGGGATGGGAGATGCGGGCGTAGTCGAAGGAATGGCGCGTCAGCCGATCGCGCATGCTGATGGCGGGCCGCACGTTGTCCTTGCAGACGAGCGCCCCGCGCATGTGCGCGGCCCGGATCCTCAGGCTGATGACGGCGGGCAGGTTCGAGGCCTCGGAGAGGCCGAACCCTTCCTCCACGACGCGCGCGAAGTTCTGGAGGCTCGGGCGAGGATCGAAGAGACAGAGGGAGGACTTGAGGGCGAAGGCGTGGGTGCGCTCCTGGATCACGGAGGCGCCCGCCCCGTAGTCCTCGCCCACCACGATGAGGGCCCCGCCGATCACCCCGGCGGAGGACAGGTTCGAGAGGGCATCGGCGGCGACGTTGGTGCCGACGATGGACTTCCAGGTGACGGCTCCCCGCATGGGGTAGTTAATGGATGCGCCCAGGAGGGCCGCGGCGGCCGCCTCGCTCGCGGAGGCGTCCAGGTAGACGCCCATCGGTTTGAGGAGCGGCTCGTTGGCGTCGGCCATGACGTCGAGGAGGTGGGAGACGGGGGCGCCGGGATAGCCGCCGACATAGGAGACGCCCGACTGCAGGAGCGCCTTCGTGATGGCGAGGATACCCTCGCCGCGGAGCACCTGTCCCTGTCCGAAGCCGAGCTGCTTGACTTCCTCCGCGAAGGACCGTTCCATAGAGCCCTCTTTTACCACACTCCGAGGCGGAGGACGGCCATGCCCCACTCGACCACCCGCGACGGTGTCCGCGTCTACTTCGAGGAGCACGGCCGAGGCGACGCGGTTCTTCTCGCCTATGGCATTGGCGGCAACGCGGGGATGTGGGAGCCGAACATCAGGGCTCTCTCGGCGGGGCACCGGCTGATCCTCTGGGAGCCGCGCGGACACGCGCGGTCGGACAGCCCCGAGGATCCCCGCCAGGTGACCTTCGGTCACTGGGTCCAGGATCTCCACGATCTCATGGATCACCTGCAGCTCGAGCGGGCCATCGTCGGCGGCCTGAGCCTCGGCGGGGGCATCGCGACGCGCTTCACCCTGGCCTATCCCGACCGCGTCCGCGCGCTCGTGGTGGTCTCATCGTCTTCGGCCTCAGGGCTGCCCCTGGGGGTGGAGAACATCGTGATGCGCGCCAAGAGCATCGAGGTCACCCTCAAGGGGGGCATGGACGCCATGGCCGAGTTCGCCATTGCGTCCAATCCCAACGTGGCCGGACGGCTGAAGCTCGATCCGTCGGCCCGGAAGGAGATCTTCGAGTACTACCGGATGCTCACGCCCATTGGCTATGCCAACGCGCTCCGGGCGCTGCTTCAGATGGACTACATCACCGATCGGCTGCGGGAGATCGAGGTGCCCACGCTCCTCGTCTGCGGGGACCAGGATCTTTCCCTCGGGCCCATGCGGGAGATACAGAAACGGATTCCTCAGGCCAAGTTCGCCCTCCTCGCGCCGGCCAGCCACTTCGCCAACCGGGATCAGCCCGAGGCCTTCAACCTCGCCGTCGTCGAGTTCCTGATGAGCCTCGGCTGAGCCGGATGCTGCTCCCCGGCACCCGCTCGCCCGTGTCGGCGCGGAAGTAGCCCAGCCGCACCTCGCGCCCGGAGTCGGCGTGGACGAGCCGCGCCCGCTTGTAGACGTGGCGGGCGCCCCACGCGGCCAGCGCGCCCACCACCACCCCCAGCTCCTTGCCCTTGTCCGTGAGCTCGTACTCCGCTCGCGGGGGATGGTCTGAGTAGAAGCGGCGCGTCACCAGGGCGTGCTCCTCCATGAGCTTGAGCCGGTCAGACAGGATATTGGGCGCGATGCCGGGGAGGGAAGCCTGGAGATCCTGGAAGCGACGCGTGCGACCGAGGAGGTCTCGGACCACGAGGAGCGTCCAGCGGTCACCCACGACCTCCAGCGTCTTGGCGACGGGGCAGCGCTGGCCGTACACCTTGGGCATGACCGCATTCTAGGCGGGGACTTGACAAAAAAGCAAGTCACTATTATTTTGCAAGTCATGAGCGCTACGGTCGCAGCCGCCCCCGCCTCACCCCCTGCCTCGCCTCCAATATCGGCCCGCACCCGGCAGCTGCTCGAGGCCCCCGTTGCCCCCACCCTGCTCCGTCTGGCCGCGCCCAACGTCCTCGTGATGGTGCTCCAGGCCGTTCTGAGCACGCTGGACGCGGTCTTCGTCGGATGGCTCGGGTCCGCCGCCCTCGCCGGAGTCTCCCTCGTCTATCCGCTCGTCATGCTCATGCAGACCATGTCGGCCGGCGGCATGGGAGGCGGCGTGTCCTCCGCGGTGGCGCGGGCCCTCGGCGCGGGACGCCGGGCCGAGGCCCAGGCCCTCGCCGCTCACGCCGTTCTGATCGCCCTCGTCATGTCCGCCGTGTTCACAGCGGGCCTCCTGCTGGGCGGACCCGCCGTCTATCGCGCCATGGGCGGAACCTCGGAGGCGCTCGAGGCGGCCGTGACGTACTCGCACGTGGTCTTCGGCGGAGCCGTCGTCTACTGGCTCCTCAATACGCTGTCGAGCATCGTCCGCGGCACCGGAACCATGGCCCTTCCCGCGGCGGTCACCGCCGGCTCCGCCGTCATCTACCTCGTGCTGGCTCCCGCCCTCGTGCTGGGCTGGGGGCCCTTCCCGCGGCTGGGCGTGGCCGGCACGGCGACGGCGAACGTGACCGCGTTCGGCGCAGCCACCCTCGTGCTCGCCATCTATCTCTGCTCGTCCCGGAGCCCGGTGCGACTGTCCCTCCGGGGCTTGCGCCTTCGCCGCGAGCTCTTCTGGGAGATCCTGCGCGTGGGCGCGCCCGGCTCGCTGAACACCATCCTCACCAACCTGACCGTGGTGCTGATGACGGGGCTCGTCGGCCCCTTCGGCACCGCTGCTCTCGCGGGCTATGGCATGGGCGTGAGACTCGAGTACCTCCAGATCCCCCTGGTGTTCGGAATGGGCTCGGCGCTGGTGGCCATGGTCGGCACCAACGTGGGCGCAGGGCAGCACGCGCGCGCGGAGCGCATCGCCTGGACGGGCGCAGGACTCGCCGCAGCTCTCACCGCGTCCATCGGCCTCCTCGCGGCGGCCGTGCCCCACGTCTGGCTCGGGCTCTTCACGGGGGATTCCCACGTGCAGGCGGTGGGGGCGACGTATCTCCTGATCGTGGGCCCGACCTACGGCTTCTTCGGGCTCGGGCTCGCTCTCTACTTCGCCTCGCAGGGCGCGGGCCGTCTCGCCTGGCCCCTCACGGCGGGTTTTCTTCGCCTGGGCGTGGCCGCGGCGGGCGGATGGCTGGCGGGCTACTGGCTCGGCTGGGGCCTGCCCGGAATCTTCGTCGCCATGGCCCTCGCCCTCGTCGTCTTCGGAGCAACGCTCGCTGCCGCCATCAAGCTCGGGGCCTGGCGCTAGGAGGATCACCGATGTCCCCCATGCCTCCACGGATGCTCGATCTCATCAGGATGGTCCAGAAGGGAGAGCTGCCGCCCCCGCCCATCGCCACCCTCATCGGCTTCACCATCAGGTCGATCGAGCCCGGCCACGCCGTGATGGAGATGGAGGCGGGGCCGCAGCACGCCAATCCCATGGGCACCCTCCACGGCGGAGTCCTCTGTGATCTGGCCGATGCCGCCATGGGCATGGCCTACGCGTCCTCTCTCGACGCGAGCGAGACCTTCACCACCCTCGAGCTCAAGATCAATTTTCTCAAGCCCGTGTGGACGGGGCGCCTGGTGGCCACGGGACGCGTCGTGAAGGGCGGCCACACGGTGGGGCTCGTCGAGTGCGACGTTCACGACGACAAGGACCGGCTGGTAGCTCGCGCCTCCAGCACCTGCATGACCCTGCGGGGCGAGCAAGCCGAAGGACGGTGAGCATGAGCATCCGGGCCATCTTCGGGCTTCAGGTCTTGATGAGCTTCGCCGGCTATATCCTCATCGCACGCTTCTACGTGGCGCCGCGGCTTTCGGCGCTGCCCCTTCGGGTCGCCCTCATCCCGCTCCTGCTCCTGCACGCCTTCCGCCATCTCGGCATGGTGTTCTTGGTCCCGACCGTGGTGGGGCCCGCCTTGCCGGCGGCCTTCGCGGTGCCCGCCGCCTACGGCGATCTTCTCGCGGCGCTCCTCGCGCTCCTCGCCATCGCGGCCCTGCGCATGGAATGGTCTTCCGCCATCGCCCTCGTGTGGCTCTTCAATGTGGTGGGCACGCTCGATCTCATCAACGCCTTCTATCAAGGGCTACGGAACAATGTGCTACTGGGTGCCGCGTACTACGTTCCAACCTTCGCCGTGCCTGCCCTCTTCGTGACCCACGCCATGATCTTCGCCATGCTCACCCGGCGCGCGCGCTGAGGGGCCGCCCGCTCGGATTGCCTCCGCCGCCGCGCCTGTGAAATACTCGGCGCATGAGCCGCGCCCGCGCCGTCCTCGGCACCGCCTGCGGCATTCACTTCATCCACGACGGCTTCTCCGACATCCTCTACGTCCTCCTCCCCGTGTGGGCGCGCGAGCTCGGCCTCAACTTCGCGCAGGTCGGGCTCCTCCGCACGCTCTACAGCGGGGGCATGGCCGTCTTCCAGATCCCCGCGGGCCTCCTCGCGGAGCGCTGGGGCGAGGCGCGACTGCTCGCCGCGGGCACGGCGGTGACGGCGCTGGGCTTCGTGGCGGCGGGCTTCACGGGAAGCTTCCTCGCGCTTCTCTGCTGCCTGATCGCGGGAGGCATGGGCTCGAGTGTGCAGCACCCGCTCTCCTCCTCGCTGGTCTCCGAGGCCTACGAGTCGGGACGCCGGCGCATCGCCCTCGGCACCTACAACTTCTCCGGCGATCTCGGCAAGGTCGTGGTCCCCGCTTCGGTCGCCGTGGCCGTGCCGTGGATTGGCTGGCGGGGTGCCGTGGAAGCGTACGCCGCCGTCGGGCTCCTGGCCGCCGCCGTCATCCTGGCGCTCCTCTTCCGTCTGGGCGCGGGATGGGCGCCCGTCGCCAGCGAGGAGGCGCCGCGCGCGGGATCGGACTGGGGCATCCGGGACGTGCGCGGCTTTCAGGCCCTCTCCGCCATCCAGATCATCGACAACTCGACCCGGAGCGGCTTCCTGACCTTCCTCCCCTTCCTCCTGATCGCCAAGGGCTCGACGGTGCAGGCGGTCGGGCTCGCCCTCATGCTCGTGTTCGCGGGGGGCGCGGTGGGCAAGTTCGCCTGCGGCGCGCTCGCCGAGCGGCTGGGCGTGATCCGCACCGTCATCATCACCGAGGTGGCCACGGGCGCGACCATCCTGCTCCTGCTCACCCTGCCCCTCGGCGCATCGCTCATCCTGCTGCCCCCGCTCGGAGTGGCGCTGAACGGCACCTCGTCGGTGCTGTACGGCACCGTGGCCGACCTCGTGACGAGCGACCGGCGGGCCCGGAGCTACGGCATCTTCTACACCCTGGGCGTGGGCGCCTCCGCGCTGGCGCCCTTCGCTTACGGGCTCGTGAGCGACTGGGGAGGTGTGCCGCTGGCCCTCGGCCTCGTCGGCTCCATGGTCTTCCTCACCCTGCCGCTCACCCTCGTCCTCCGCCGCCCCCTCGCCGCCGTCACCGCCTGAGGAGGCGGGGCAGCCTGGCCCCGGACGAGCGGGTTCATCCGCAAGCTCATCAGCGACGGCGCCATCGAGAAATTCGTCATCATCGTCGTCAATGCCCGGCCGGACAGCGGAGAGACGATCAGCAACAACCACAGCTTCGAGACCATCGAGGCGATGAAGGAGCTCCGGCCGAGACGCGGCCGGCTCAGCGGACATATGTTGGCACGGTGACGCGCTCTGACACGGAGGTGCGCTCGGCGCCCTTGAGCCACGTGAAGGACAGCCGCCCGTCGGGATCGAAATGGATGGCCGTGATCGCAGAGCCGGCGGTGAGGCCGGGAGCCCACTCGCGCTCGATGCGCACGATGTCGCGGGCGGAGAAGATCTGGCGGATGGCGAGCGCGCGCCCGTCCACCTGGGCCATGAGCAGGCGCCGGTAGTCCACGTCGAGCACGTCACGGCGG
>QHSC01000087.1:0-34822 GCA_003220345.1 Candidatus Rokuibacteriota bacterium
TCCGTTGAGATCATTTCGATACGGCGGGCGAAGCTGGTGCCCATTCTGTTCCAGCCACAGGTCCAGAGAGTCATCGAGGATCGCAACCGCTTTGATGTAAAGGAGCGTCGGTAAGAGCGCCTCCAAGAGGACATCTCGATGGGTTTGGCCGATATACAAAGCGTAGGACGAGGGATAGTTCCTCGCGGCCTCGGCCTCAAGGCGGAACCGGCGCCAGGCTTCTTGGGGCTTCCAGGTCCCATTGTCGGCAGCCATCTTTGAGTGTCCGGCTAACTGGCTTGTTTCATATGGCAGGGGCACGCACGGGGTTTCGGCATTCGCTCGACCGGCACGGGTCGGAGCATAGCGCCTACCCCGGATATGCACAAGAATGTGGCGAGTCCGATACAGCGAGCACGCGGCGAGCACTTGCCCCCTCACCCTGCCCTCTCCCCCGATGGGGGAGAGGGATGAAGGGTTTGCTAGACCGGAAGCGCCTGCGGCGGGCCTGAGAGATAAGGCTTGAGCGCGGCGTAGACGGCGAAGAGGTTCGGCGTGGGAACGCCGTAACGCGCCCCGAGGTGTACGGCGTGGCCCTGGAGCGCCTCGAGTTCCAGACGCCTGCCGTGTATCAGATCGTGGTGGAGCGACGAGTAGGCGTTGGCGCCGAGGGCGTCGAGATTGCGCATGTTCACGTCCACGATGTCCGGGCCCAGGTCCACGCCGGCCGCTCGGGCCAGTGCCGCCATCTCCTCGAGCACGAGCCGGTAGAGCTGGCGCGTCTCCGGCACCGCGCGGAACGCGCCGGCCGGGCAGCGGGTCAGAGCCGACATCCCTGACTGGGCCACCAGGAAGACGTATTTCTGCCAGAGCGTCCGCGCCACCTCGCGCGACAGCTCACACGGGATGGCCGCTCGCTCACATGCAGCGAGAAAGGCGCGGGCCCTCGACGAGTCTCGACCGTCCATCTCGCCGAACTGGATCTTGCCCAGGAGAAAATGCTGAATGGCCCCGGGCCCCGCGATGGTGGCAAAGACCAGGGCCACGCCCCCGAGCACGTGCCCCGTGCCCACGATCCGTTCGAGCTTCTCCTCGTTGTCGACGCCATTCTGGATGGAGAGGACGCCGGTGTCCGGGCCGATGACGGGCAGAAGCGTTTGCGCTGCGCTCTCCGTGTCGAACGACTTGACGCAGAAGAGGACGAGGTCGGCGGCCGGGAGGCCGTCGAGGCGCTCGACGGCGGGCGCCTTCACGGTCCAGCTTCCCTCGGTGGCGGAGGTGACGGACAGTCCCCCCGCCTGGATGGCCCGCAGGTGCTCGCCGCGGGCCACGAAGGTGACGTCCTCCCCCGCCCGCGCCAGCTTGGCGCCGAAGTAACCGCCCGTGCCTCCCGATCCCATGACGATGATGCGCATCTGGCTCTCCGTTCTGTGCGCCCGCGCGACGCATGGATGCTACGCTGAGATCGACATGTCCGACGCGTTCCTCGAGGTGGCCGTCGACGCGGCCACCCGCGCAGGCGAGCTGCTTCGCTCCCGCTTCGGCAGCCTACGGCATATCGCCTACAAGAGCGGCCCCACCAACCTCGTGACTGAGATGGACGGCCAGGCCGAAGCCCTCATCGTGGAGGCGATCCGGCGACGCTTCCCGGACCATGCCGTCCTTGCCGAGGAAAGCGGCGCGAGCGGCGGCGCGACACCTTACCGGTGGATCGTGGATCCCCTCGACGGCACCACGAACTACGCCCACGGCGTGCCCCTCTTCGCCGTGTCCATCGCTCTCGAGGTGGAGGGTCGCCTCGAGCTCGGCGTGGTCGTCGACCCGAGCCGCGATGAGCGCTTCACCGCCCGCCGCGGCGGCGGGGCCTTCCTCAACGGCCAGCCCCTCTCCGTCTCGGACACGCCGACCGTGGCAACGAGCCTCCTCGCCACCGGGTATCCGTACGACATCCGCTCCACGCGCGAGAACAACCTGGCCGAGCACGATGCTTTCGCCGTCCGCTGTCGGAGCATCCGTGCCATCGGATCGGCGGTGCTGAGCTTCGCCTGGGTCGCCGCGGGACGCCTCGACGCCTACTGGGAGCCGCGTCTCAGCGCCTGGGACGTCGCCGCCGGCGCCGTCCTCGTGGAGGAAGCGGGCGGGCGTGTCACCCACATGAATGGCGGCCCGCTCGATCTCGCCTCCGCCAGCACTCTCGCCTCAAACGGCGGCATTCACGTCGAGATGCTCGAGACTCTGAAGACCGTCAAGACGACTCGCACTCAGGAGCCGAGGGCGTAGCGTCGACCGCCCACGCGGAGCGCGCCCCGCCCCGTGCTCGCGTCCGGCTCGACCCGCTCCAGCAGCTGATAGGCCGCGGCGCGGCTGAAGCGCGCATCGAAGGCCCCGCCCTTGACACGACAGTACGGCACCTCGCCCGCTCCCAGCCTGAGCGTCTCCGGATCGAGCCGCTCCCGGGTCAGGTCGTTCAGGGTCACCGCGAAGCCGTCGCCTTCGGGCTCGAAGCGCACCACCGCGTACGGAGCGTCCTCGACCACGACGGGAACGCGAACCGCCCCGATGCGAATGCAATACCCTTCCGCGTCCCTTTCGAGGGCGGCGCGGAGGCTCGAGACAATGCCCGGGTGCGTCACCTCCTCGTCTTCGTGATACCAGGCGCCGTCCTTGTCCACGCGGAGGCGCGGGAGGGTCCACGTCGACGGATCGGAGGGCGTCATGAGGAGAAGGCCGCCGCGCAGAAGGTGACGGCGCCCGCGGGGTCCGGCCACTGGCTGTAGCGGAGGAGCTCGCCGCGCGCCCCGGGCAGCGCGCGCAGGAACGCGTAGATGGGCGAGAGCCCGCAGATGCGCCGGCGGTCGCCGTCGGCGGCCACCGAGTCGAAGAAGGCGCCCGCTTGTCCCGCCATCACCGCCTCCAGCATGCGCCGATCTTCGCCCGCCACCCGCTCGAGGAAGTCGGGCGTGTTCGGCTCGGCGTCGCCGAAGCGCGGGCCCACGTGCGCCAGGTCCACACCGGCGATGACGCAGACCCTGCGCTCCGTCGCCTGCAGCGTCTCGCCGAGGGCGTCGAGGAAGCGCGGCACGCGCGGATCGGACTCGGGCTCTCCCTCTCCCCAGATCGCCTCGTGGAGAAAGGAAGCGAGCACGGGCAGGATGGAAAACGGCCGCTCGCCCAGGAGCCGGCGGAGCATCACGGCCTGGAACTCGACGGAGTGCTCGGCCCGGTGGGCGGTCTCCGAGGCGAGAAGATCGTGGCCGTAGCGCCGCTGAAGGGTGACATGTCCCGAGGATGACGAAGAGATCGGCATCCGCGCCCTCCAGGAGCGCCCGGTAGGCCCAGCCATACGTCGGCCCGCCCCGATGGAAATCGATGTGCGGCGCGATGAGACCGGTGAGCCTGGTCCTCGATGCGCCGTCGCGAGGGGGAGGCGCGCCCGGGCCCTCGTGATGAGTGAAGAAGCCGTCTATCTGGCTCCGGAGGACATCCACCTCCCTCGCGTAGGCGCCGCCGGCATGGGCCGCCGGCCGACTTGGACGCGCCAGCCAGTCGCCTTCGATCCGGCGCTTGCGAAGGGCGAAGCCGGCGCTTTCGAGGAAGCCCGCCTCGTCGAAGCGCTCGACGACCTTCGCGATGTCCTCGGGCCCCGGCGCCTCGTCGCCGCGCCGGCGCGCCAGGATGTCACACATCTCGGCCACGGTGTGCTCGCCGTCGAAGAGGGAGACGAGATCCAGAAGGGGAATGGGGAGCAACGCGATCTGATCGGTGAAGCCGCCGGGATCCCGGAGCCCGATCAGGCGCTCGCCGTCCTGCTCCACGGGAAAGGCCTCGAGCGCGCGCAGTCGGGGCCGCTCCACGCCTTCTTCCACCGCGAGCCTACTGCTCGAGATACTTCAGAGCTGATGCCGCGTAAATCTTTGCCGCCTCGACGAGTTCCCGCACCTCGACGTATTCGTCGACCTGATGCGGGATCAGCCGGTTGCCGGGGCCGCACGTGACGATGGGAATGCCGAGCTCCATCCTGAGAATGGTCCCGTCCGTCGATCCCGGCACGCCCCCGTAGCGGGGCGCGCGGCCGGTCGCCTTGCGCACGCCGTGCATCATGGCCTGCGCGATGGGCTCGGCCTTGTCCACGGAGGTCGCGAGGCGAAACGCGTTGACGGGCTCCCATTCGAGCTTCACGCCCGGCACGGCGGCCTCGGCCTTGCGGCACAGAGCCTCGAGCTCGCCCCGCATCCCTTCGGCGTCTATCCCGGGCGTGAGCCGGACATCGAGCGTCATCTCGGCCAGGGCGGGAATGACGTTGGACTGGGGCGCGCCGACCCCGCGCGGCGGGCCTTGCACGATGGTCGGCGTCACCGTCGGGGGCTTGAGATGGCGGGACTTCTGGCAGAGCTTGCGCAGCTGCTTCTCGAGGGCGGGCACTTCCCTCAGGAGCGCGCCGAGCGCGGTGATCGGATTGGCGCCCGCCTCGGGCATGGCGCCGTGGGCCATGTGGCCCCGGGCCCGGATGCGCGCCCACACCACCCCGCGCTGCTCGAGGCAGAGCTCGTTCTCTTCGGGCTCGCAGATGATGGCGGCGTCGAGCTCGCGGCCGGCGGGCGTCTTGACGAGGTGGCGGACGCCGATCATGCCGTCCTCCTCGTCGACGAGGGCGCCCACGACCAGCTTGCCGGCCGGCGTGACGCCCGCGCGCTTGAAGGCGGCCAGCGTCACCATGGCCGCGGCGAGCCCGCTCTTCATGTCCGCGGCGCCGCGCCCGTAGATCCGTCCGTCGCGCAGCTCGCCCCCGAAGGGCGGCCACGTCCACTCCGCGGCATCGCCTTCCGTCACGACATCCGTGTGGCCTTCCAGGAGGAGGCAGCGGCGGCCGGGGCCCTTCTCGCCGATCCAGGAGAGGACATTGGGGCGGCCGGGGGCGACCTCCTGCACCTCGACGGGCAGTCCCTCGCGACGGAACCATCCCTCGACGAACGACGCGACCTCGGCCTCGTTCGCCCCCGTCTCGCCGGGACGATAGACGCTGGGGATGCGGACGAGCGCGCGCGTGAGCTCGACCACCTCATCCGCGCTGATCTGACCGAAGACGCGGTCGAGGGCGCGCACCGGGCGGGCGCTACTCCAGGGGGAACGACAGGATGATGGCGTCGAGGCGGATCACGCGGTGCTCTTCGCCCGCGATGTAGAAGAAGTGTCCCTCGACCTCTTCCGGATTCTCCTCGAAGGCGACCACGCTCTTGATGGGCGGCATCTCGCGGAAGGCATTGGCGCCCTCGTCGAAGCCGTCACCACGGCCCACGACCTCGGCATATCGGATGGGCGAGCCTTTCGGGCAATGCACGCGCACATCGGCGGGCGGCTCGGCCAGGATGCGGACGAGCAAGTTGATGCCGAAGACCTGAAAGGGTATCGGGTTCATGGCGCCATCGTACCATAGCTCATCAGGGCGCGATCCCGGGGAGGGCGCCCTGGTCGCCGGGCTTCTCGATCCCCTCCAGCTTGGCCTCCACGCGATTCAGCGCGCTCGCCGCGTCGTCGTACTTGTTGCGCGCATGGGTGAGATGGCGGCCCACCACGTCGAAGGCGTCGCGGAACTTGTCGAGGTCGCCGCCCAGACGGGAGAGCCGCGCCTGGATGTCCTGCGCGCTCCGCTCGATCTGCAGCCCCTTGAGCCCGAGGACGATCACGCGCAGGTAGGCGTACAGGCTGTTGGGGGAGACGGGAATCACGCGCCTGGAGGTCGCGTAGACGGCGGGCGCGTCCTCGTCGATGGCGTCGTCCCGGAGAATGGCTTCGAAGTAGACGTTCTCGGCGGGAATGTACATGAGAGCGAAGTCATACGTGCCCTCGTCGGGCAGGATGTACTTCTTGGCGATCTCGTCCACGCGCGCCTTGACGTCGCGGACGAAGGCCCGTCGCCACTGGCGCCGCGCCGTCTCGTCGGTCTCCTCCAGGATGCGCTGGAAGTTCTCCAGGGGGAACTTCGCGTCGACGGGCACGAGGCGATCGCCGATGTGGATGACGGCGTCGACGCGATCGCCCGTGGAGAACCGGTGCTGCAGGCCATAGTGCCCCTGCGGGAGCATCTGGGAGAGCAGGTTCTCCAGGAAGGTCTCCCCGAGCCCTCCCCTGACCTTGGGCGACTTGAGGATCTGCTCGAGGCCCGAGATGCTGCGCCCGACCTCGAAGATGCGCTGGTTCGCTTCGCCCAGCTTGCCCAGGCTGCCCTGGACGTCGCTCACGACCTGGCCCACGTTCTGAAGCTGCTGCTGGACGGACGAGCCCACCTGCCCCATCTGCACCGTCATCTGGCCCGCGAACTGCGCCAGCTCCTGTCGCACGGAGCCAATGGTGTCCGCCAGGCCCTTCTGGCTCTCGCTCCGGGTCGTCTCGATCTCCCGCTGCAGGAGGAGCAGAGCCTGATCCGGCTGGGCGCGACCGGCCTCGAGCTCGCCGAGCCTCGCCGCCACGCGAAAGAGGGCCAAGGCGATGACTCCGACGAGCGTGATCAGCACGACGAGAAGGATCGCCCCCCACCACGGCATCAGCGTCGACCTCTCCAGTGCACGCAGGCAGGCTTGAGGGCGCAGGGCGCGCACACGACGGCCGCCCGCCGATTCAGGCACTGGCCCGACATGCGCTTGTGGCACAGGGCGAAGTCGTACTTGACGGGATCCTCGGCGTCGAGGCGCTTGAGCCCGGCCGTGATCTCCTCGACCATCTTCCAGTTGCGGCTGCGCCGACGCGTCAGACCCACGGACCGGGCCATGTTCTCGATGTGCGTGTCCACGGGCATCAGGAGCGCGGCCGGCGGCACCTCGGTCCACAGGCCGAAGTCGGGCTTCTCCTGCCTGATCATCCAGCGAAGAAACAGATGCATCCGCTTGCACGCGCCGCCCGTCGAGGGCCGCGGGAACCAGTGGCGGTAACCGTAGGAGAGGCGGTTCCGCGGGAAGATGGCGGACAGGTCCTGCTCGAGGAAGGCGGAGACGAAGCCCTCGAGGGCGGGGCCGACATGCGGATCGGCCGTCGAGTAGCTCGAGAGGAAGAGGCCTTTGAACGAGCGCGAAGCGTGGCCGCTCCTTCTCGAGGTCGAAGCTGCGCACGAAGGCCGCGGGCGAGTCGCCCATGCGCTCGAGCGTCCAGTCGACCCACGGGCCGAAGAGGTCGACGCGGCCGTAGGCCATGCAGGAGGCGAGCAGGGCCGCGATCTCGAGATCGGCGGGATCGCGGTAGCGCCGGGGAAACTGGATGGCATCGGCGGCGGTGCGCGAGCTCCAGTCGAACTCGCGGTAGAGCCTATCGAGAGGCTCCTTGAGCCGAGATCCAGCAGGCATTCATGCGCCTCCCATCCGGCATCTTAGCACGCCCCTTGCCCGCTCCCGGGTCGGTTGCTATCCTCGCCGCGAGGAGGACGCGCATGCTCAAGGTCGGCATCGTGGGGATGGGCGTGATCGGGACGCACATCGCGCGCGCCATCGACGAGGGAATTCCCGGCGTGGCGCTCGCGGGCGTGACGGTGCGAAGCCCGGCGAAGGCCGCCGGCTTCACGGCCCTGCCCCTCGAGAGCCTGATCCGCGAATCCGACCTCGTGGTCGAGGCGGCCACCCAGGCCGCCCTCCGCGACTTCGCTCCGTCCGTGCTCGGCGCGGGCAAGCACCTGATGGTCCTCTCGGTGGGCGGCCTCGTCGGCACCCTCGAGGAGTGGGCGCGCCTGGCCGAGAAGCACGGCTGCCGCATCCTCGTCCCCTCCGGCGCCATCGCCGGGCTCGACGGCATGAAGGGCGCCCGCGAGGGCGGCATCACCGCCGTCACCATGGAGACGCGCAAGCCGCCCCGCGGGCTCGCGGGGGCGCCCTGGATCGAAGAGCGGAAGATCGACCTGGACGCCATCACCGAGGAGACGCTGATCTTCGAGGGGCCGGCCACCCTGGCCGTCAAGGCGTTCCCCGCCAACGTCAACGTGGTCGCCGCTGTCTCCCTGGCCAGCGTGGGGCCGGAGAAGACGCGAATCAAGATCTTCGCCGTCCCCGGCCAGCTGCGGAACCAGCACCGTGTCACCGTCGAGGGCGAGTTCGGCCGCCTCGTCGTCGAGGTCGAGAACGTGCCCTCGGAGAACCCGCGCACGGGCAAGCTCTCCTATCTCTCCGCCATCGCCATGCTGAGGGAGCTCGGCTCTTCCGTCCAGATCGGCAACTAGTGACAGGAGAGCAGCTTCCGACGTGGGGCAAGCTCCTCTACACGCTCTTCCTCGGCGTGCTCGTGCCCGTGTACTGGATCCACTGGGGCCCGAAAAACTTCCTGTGGTTCTCTGACATCGCCTTGCTCACCACGGCAGTCTCGCTGTGGCTGGAGAGCCCCCTGCTGGCCAGCATGATGGCCCTGGCCGTCGCCCTGCCCGAGCTTGTTTGGAATGCGGATTTCTTCGGGCGATTGCTCACCGGCCGCCATCTCTTCGGACTGAGCGACTACATGTTCGATCCCGGAAGGCCGCGCTATCTTCGGGCGCTGTCACTCTTCCATGTGGTCCTGCCCGTGGTCCTCATCTGGATACTGTCTCGACTCGGCTACGACGGTCGCGCGTGGGCCCTTCAGACGCTGGTCGCCCTGATCGTCCTGCCTGTGACCTATGGGGTCACGGATCCGGCCGACAACATCAACTGGGTCTATGGACCGGGAAGCACGCCCCAGAAGTGGATGCCGCCCTTGGCGTATCTGGCCACGATGATGGCGCTCTTTCCGCTCGCCATCTATCTCCCCACCCATCTGCTCCTGCGGAGACTGTTTGGCGCGTCGTAGCGGAGGGCGCGTCGCGTCAGGGGGCTTTACCGGTCAGCTCGATGATCTTGCCTGAGCGCAGGATCTTCACGCGGAACGGCGCCCCAGGCGACTTCTTGGTCAGGATGTCGCGGATGCGGTCGTGGTCATCGGCCTGGCCCACCGGCACGCCCTCGACCGAGAGGATGATGTCCCCGCCCACGGCGACCTGCTCTCCCGCGATGACGGCGATCTTGTCCCCGCCCATGAGCCCCATGTCCCAGCCCGGCGATCCCTTGGCCACGGTCTTGACGAGGTAGCCCGACGCCTGCGGGATATTGAAGATGGCCGCGAGCTCGCCGGACACGATCTGCCCCTCGAGGCCGGTCCAGAACGAGCGCCGCTCGAGCAGCAGCAGCCGCGCCGTCTTCATGCTGACCACAAATCCCAGGCCCTCGCTCCCCCCCGACTTCGAGATGTTGTGGCTGACGATGCCGATGACCTCGCCCGCCATGTTGAACATGGGTCCGCCGGAATTGCCCATGTTGATGACGGCGTCGGTCTGGAAGAACTCCGCGAGGGGCATGGACTTGTAGACGGTATTGGGAGCCCACCGGGCGCTGATCCAGCCCACGCTCAAGGCATGACTGAGCCCGTAGGGCGCCCCGACGACGAGCACCTGGTCTCCCACGCGCACGGTGTCCGAGTTGGCCATGCGCGCGGGCACCGCGCCCGCTGGCACGCTGTCGAGCTGGAGCAACGAGAGATCGGCGGCGGGCTCCGAGGACACCACGCGGGCGTTGACGGGCGCCCCGCCCACGAGCTCCACGGTGATCTCGTCCACGGCGTTGACGACGTGGGCCGCCGTCATGACCTTGCCGTCCGCCGAAATCAGCACGCCCGAGCCGGTCTCGTTGTAGCGGACGAGGCCGCCCGCGGCGGCCGTGACATCGCGCCCCTTGGCACGTATGACCACGACGGAGGGATTGACCTTGCGGAACACCTCACCCACGCTCTGCGCATGGCCCGGCGACGGAAAGACGGCCCACGAGATCCCGAGCAGCATCAGCACGACACGCAATCGCTGCATGGTCGTCGTCTCCTCGATCCTCAGACGCGGGCCTACGAGGGGCGGGGGGCTACGCCCCGGAGTACTGCGCCTCCAGGTAGCGCTCCGCCTCGAGGGCGGCCATGCAGCCGGTGCCCGCGGCCGTCACGGCCTGGCGATAGGTGAAGTCGGCGACATCGCCGGCCGCGAAGACGCCGGGCGCGGACGTCTGGGTGGTGCCCGGCAACACCTTGATGTAGTCGTTCGGGTGGAGGTCGACCTGTCCCTTGAAGATCGCCGTGTTCGGAAGATGCCCGATCGCCACGAAGAGCCCGTCGACGGGCGTCTCCCAGACCACCCCGCTCTTCAGATTCTTGAGCCTGACGGACGTGACCTTGCCCTTGTCGGGATCGAGCACCTCGTCCACCGCGGTGTCCCAGATGAACTCGATCTTGGGATTCTTGAGCGCGCGCTCCTGCATGATCTTGGAGGCGCGGAGGGCATCGCGCCGGTGGACGACCTGCACCTGACGTCCGAGCCGGGAGAGATACAGGGCCTCTTCCATGGCGGAATCGCCTCCCCCCACGACCATGATGTTCTGGTCCTTGAAGAAGAAGCCGTCGCAGGTGGCGCAGGTCGAGACGCCGCGGCCCATGAGCTTGGCCTCGCTGGCGAGCCCGATCAGCTTGGCGGAGGCGCCGGTGGCGATGATCACGGTGAGCGCCTCGACCGTCGTGTCCCCGGCCGTGACACGGAAAGGGCGTCGGCCGAGATCGACCTCCGTGACGTCGTCGCCGACCATCTCCGCGCCGAAGCGCTTCGCCTGGCTCTTGAGATGCTCCATGAGGGGAGGTCCGTCGATGCCGTCGACGAAGCCGGGATAGTTCTCGACGAGCGTGGTCAGCATGAGCTGACCGCCCCACTGGAATCCCGTGAACATGAGGGGGGCCAGATTCGCGCGGGCGGCATAGATCGCCGCCGTGAAGCCGGCCGGGCCGGACCCGATGATGACGACCTTGCGCGTCGTGGCCATGCGCTCTCTTACGCCTCCTCGTGTCTCGTGCTCGCGACCTTAGGATGCGCTCCGGGCGCGGCGAGATGCGTCCCGGCTGCCTTCCTACTTCTTCAAGATCGCCGACAGCTCCGAAAGATCGCGAATCTCGAACTCGGGCGCGGCGAGCCCCTCGGGCAGCGGGTCGGCGTCGCGGTTGATCCACGCCGCCGCCATGCCCACCGCCTGGGCACCGGCCACGTCGATGTCCGCGCGGTCCCCGACCATGAGGGCCTGCTCCGGCCCCACGCCGAGCCGGCGAAGGGCGAGCTCGAAGATCACCGCCTTGGGCTTCCGCCAGCCGACCTCGTCGGACACGATGACGGTGTCGAAGAGATCCGCCACGCCTTCACGCTCGAGGACGAGGCGCGCCGTCGGCGTGTAGTCGAAGTTCGACACCACGGCGAGACGGTGAGTGCGCCTGAGCTCGCGGAGCAGCTCCCGGTGGTGCTCGGGGAAGACGATGGCCCGGCTCAGCTCTCGCTTGTGGGTCGCGAGAAGCACCTCGAGCGCCTCCCGCGGGAGGGCGGCGCGGTCGAGGCCGAGGCGGCCGAACATCATGCCGAAGCGCTCGTGAGCGGCGACCTCGCGGTGCGTCTCGCCCCGGATGCGCTCGGCCTCCTGCCAGCTCCAGAAGAGCGAGCTCACGAAGTCGCCGAGCTCGAGCCCGGGGGCGAACGGTCGGAAGGCCTCGTGGAGATGGCCTGCCGTCGAGCGCATGGTCTTGCCGTTGGCGTGGACCTCGGGCAGCCGGGAGCGATCGAAGAGCACCAGGGTGTCGAACAGGTCGAAGCACACGGCCTCGCGCGTCACGGCAGGGGCTTGCGCTGGGCGTAGCCTTCGTCGAATCCGTGCCAGAAGCGCACGCGGTCCTCGCCGTGCCGCCAGCACAGGTTGACGGGCTGATCGCCCGCGATCGCCGTCACCAGCCCGGGAAAGTCCACCAGTCCCATCTCGAGGTCCTTGATGACGCCGCCCAGCTCCAGGATCCTGGCGAGCGCCTGCTTGACCTCGATGCCATACCCGTCGAGCCGCTCCGCCCGGGCCTTCCAGTCCCGCTGGTCGACAGCGGCGCCGCCCGAGGCGCGGATCTTGTCGCGCTGCTCCTCGAGCGCCTCGTGCAGCGCGGTGGCGCGACGGTGGAGCTCCATCGCCTCGCCCATGCGCTCCGTGAGCTTCGGGATGAGGGCGTCCACTTCCGCGGCCGTGAAAAGGCGCTGGCTCATCGTCCCTCCACGAAGACCGCGTGGACGTCCTTGGGCCCGTGCACGCCACGCGTCAGGGTGAGCTCGATGTCGGCGGTGCGGGAGGGTCCCGTGATGAAGTTGATGACGGCGCCCGACATGGTCCCCGAGGGATCGGCGTGGAGGGCCTCGAGCATGATGCCCACCTGCTCGAGCGACTCGAGAAGCTGCGGGGCTCCGAAGACGGCCACGTGGGTGGCGGGCAGAAGCGAGGTGGAGCGCGGCCGGCCCCTTCCCGAGACAAGGATGAGGGTACCCGTCTCGCCGAGGGCCCAGTCCGCTCCCGTGACGCCGATCTCGCCCGCGGCCGCCTCCTCGCGGTGCCGCCTCCGCTCGCCTTCCCGTGGGTCGGCGTCCTGCGCCGACGTCACCACGAAGCCCTCGCCGCCGAGGCGCGCGCCCAGGTCCACGCCGAGCGCTTCGGGAGACCAGGACAGGATGCGCCTGGCCTGGCGCGCGCGCGCGATCTCTCCGATGAGCGCGGGCACCGCCTCCAGGCTCGGCACGCGGTGGAAGACGCCGGCCACCCGCTCGAACTCCTCGCGGAAGCGCTCGAGGGCCTGGGGCCAGCGCTCGAGCATCTGGCGGCGCACCGCCTCCGCGGCCTCCTGAGGCGCGGCCGGACGCGGAGACGTCGAGGCCTCGAAGAGACCGCGCGTCTTGGCCATCTCGCGCCTGATGTCCTCGAGGAAGGCGGCACGCGTGGTCACGGGCGCCGGAGCTCCTGCCACCGCTCGCTGAAGGTCTTCTCCGCCACCGCGGGCAGATCACGCGTGGCCGTCCACTTCCCGAAGAAGAGCGGCAGCGCCCGCAGCCGGCCGTCGCGAGCGAAGGGCTTCTGGGCGAGGCGCGCGACAGAGGCGCCCCGCCTGAACCACGAGGGGCGCATCATCATCCGTCGCGCCATCCCGAAGAGGAGCCGCTCCGTCCACGGGGCGATCTTCTCCGTGTCGAGGTGCTCCCGGAGCTCCACGAGCATGCGCGGGATGTCGATGCGCACCGGGCACACGTCCTTGCAGGCCCCGCAGAGCGACGAGGCGTGCGCCAGCTCCTTGACGGAAGGCGCGCCCTTGAGCATGGCGGTGAGCAGGATGCCGATGGGCCCTGGGTACGTGTGGCCGTAGGCGTGGCCCCCGATCTGGCGGTAGACCGGGCAGACATTGAGGCAGGCGCCGCAGCGGAGACAGTAGAGGGCCTCGCGCAGCGTGCCCGCGATCTGCCGGGTGCGGCCGTTGTCCATCAGGATGAGGTGGAACTCTTCCGGCCCCTCCATCTCGCCGGGCTGGCGGGGTCCGCGCACGAGCGTCGTGTAGGAGGAGAGCTTCTGTCCCGTCGCGCTCCGCGCCAGGATGGCCAGGAAGACCATGAGATCCGTCATGGACGGGATGACCTTCTCCATGCCCATGACGGCGACGTGGATGCGCGGCAGCGACGTGACCATGCGGCCGTTGCCCTCGTTGGTCACGAGCACCACCGTCCCCGTCTCCGCCACCGCGAAGTTGGCCCCCGTGATGCCCATGTCGGCCTCGAGGAACTTCTGCCGGAGCTCCGCCCTCGCCACCTTCGTCAGCACCTCGGGATCCGCCTCGAAGCGGCCGCCCAGCTCCTTGGAGAAGAGATCGGCCACCTGCCCCTTGGTCTTGTGGATGGCGGGAGCGATGATGTGGGAGGGCTTCTCGTGGGCGAGCTGGATGATGTACTCGCCGAGGTCGGTCTCCACGGGCTTGACGCCCGCGTGCTCGAGGGCCTCGTTGAGCTCGATCTCCTCGGTGGCCATCGACTTGCTCTTGACGGCCATCCTCACGCCCTTGTCCCGGCACAGGCGCAGGATGATGTCTCGCGCCTCGTCCCCGGTGGCCGCCCAGTGCACGCGCCCGCCGAGCCGCTCGATGTTGTCGGCGAGACGCTCGAGATGGTGGTCGAGCTGCTGGAGCGTCGCCTCCTTGATGGCGCGGGCGCGGTCGCGAAGCGCGTCGCCCTGGGGAAAGTCCTCGAAGGACTCGCGGCGCAGCCCGATGAACTTGGTGGTGGCAATGCCGAGCGCTTCCTGCAGGTAGGCGTCCTTGAGGGCGCCGCGCGCCCGCGCCGCGAAGGGCGCGCCGAGAGACGTCTCGCTCATGGCGGCCCTTCCGGAGCCAGCACCTGGGCGAGGTGAAGCGCGCGCACGCGCGAGCCCCGGCGGGACAGCCCTCCCGCCATCTGCATGAGACACCCGGCATCGCAGGCGACCAGGCAGTCGGCGCCCGTCGCTTCGACGCTCGCGAGCTTCTTGTCGAGGATGGCCGTGGAGACCTCGGGCAGCCGCACGGAGAAGGAGCCCCCGAAGCCGCAGCATTCGTCCGAGCCGGGGAGCTCCACCAGCTCGCCGTGCTCGAGGCTCCGCAGCAGCGTCCGCGGAGCGCGGGATTCGCCGAGGCCACGGAGCAGATGGCAGGAGTCGTGATACGTCAGCGTGCCCGAGAACGTCGAGCCGACCCCGCTCACCTTCAGCACCTCGACCAGGAATTGCGAGAGCTCGTACGTCCGGGCGGCCAGGGCCCGGGCCTCGGCATGAAGGGCGGGATCGTCGGCGAGGAGCCCCGGGTACTCCGCCTTGACCATCCAGGCGCAGGAGCCCGAGGGCACCACCACGTGCCCGGCATCCGCGAAGAGCTTCACCGTGCGCGCCGCCACCGCACGGGCGTCGGCATGATAGCCGGAATTGAAGAGCGGCATCCCGCAGCACGTCTGCCCGGGAGGAAACTCCACGTCGACTCCGAGCCGGCGCAGCAGTCTGACCATGGCCACCCCGACCTCGGGGAAGAACATGTCCCCGAGGCACGTGATCATGAGGGAGGCCTTCACGGCTTTCTCTTGTCCGGCGCGTGAGGGGGCGGCGGCGCCACCACCACGAGGACGAGCAGCGGCTCCGTGCCGTCGTTGACGAGGCCGTGCTCGACGCCCGAGGGCGCCACCAGGGCGTCTCCCGGCTCGAGCTTCTCCTCGGCGCCGGCGAGCGAGAAGCGCCCCGTGCCCTCGAGAACATAGTAGATCTTGTCCTCTCCCGCGTGGGAATGGGGCTTCTGCGACTGGCCCGGGGCGACGCAGTAGAGATCGAGGAGGGCGCGCTCGGTCGAGGCGAGGGCGACCTTGGCCATCCGGTCGAGCGAGAGCTGCACGTGGTCGCGGACGCGTATCTTCATGGCTCCCTCAGCGCGCGGGACAGGAGGGTGACCGGGTGCATCACCTCGAGGGCCAGTCCCGCCTCGAGCGCCTGCTGCGATATCTGCATGATGCAACCGGGATTGCCGGCGGCCACGATGCGCGCTCCCGTCTCGCGGATGCGCTCGAGCTTGCGCCGCCCGAGCTCGGCGGCCATCTCGGGCTCGAGGAGATTGTAGACACCCGCGCTGCCACAGCAGAGATCGCTGTCCGTGAGCTCGACGAGCGTCACCCCGGGAATGCGTCGGAGCAGCTCTCGGGGCTGGGCGCGCACCTTCTGCCCGTGCGCGAGATGGCAGGCGTCGTGGTAGGTCACCGTCTCCCTGAGCTCGCCCAGCGGCAGGTCCGCGTCGACGAGGACCTCGCTGATGTCCTTCACGAGCCCGGCGAAGCGCTCCGCCCCCCCGTCCCCGAGCCAGTGCCCGTACTCCTTGAGCGCGGAGCCGCAGCCGGCGGCGTTCGTCACCACGATGTCGACATCCCGCCCGAGGGCAGCCATGAGGCTCCGCGCCATGGCGCGAAACTCGTCGAGGCGGCCCGCGTGGAGGTGCAGCGCTCCGCAGCAGCCCTGCCCGCGAGGAACCACGACCTCCCAGCCCGCCGCCGAGAGCAATCGCGCCGTGGCGAGGTTGATCTCCGGGAAGAAGAAGCGCTGGACGCAGCCGGTCAGGAGGGCCGCCCGCCCGCGCGCCCTGCCGCGCGCGGGGATCAGCTCGGGCAGGGACGAAGCGCCCGGCAGCACGCGGGGGAGGAGCGCGTCCATGGCCTGTAGCCGCTTGAAGGGCGCGAGGATGCCAGAGGCGCGCACGAGTTTCCTGAGCCCGGAGGCCTGGTACAAGCGGAGCGGCCAGAGCAGCGCGCCCAGGCGATCGGGGTGCGGGAAGATCGAGAGTGCCCATTCGAGCATGGCATGCGCGCTCTCGCGCGCGCGCACGCGCTTCCGGTCGAGCTGGGCGCGGGTCGCCTCGAGGAGCTGCCCGAAGGGCACCCCGGAGGGGCATGCCGTCTCGCAGGCGCGACAGCCGAGACAGAGGTCGAGATGGCGCGCCAGCCCCGGCGTCAGCTCGGCCCGGCCCTCGGCGGCCGCGCGCATCAGATAGACGCGGCCGCGCGGCGAATCCATCTCCTCCCCCAGCACGCGATACGTCGGGCACTGGGGAAGGCAGATGCCACAGTGGACGCAGGCGCGGAGGCCGTCCATGGACGGCGCGTCCACGACGTCGAAAGCGCCCTGGCGGACCGGTGAGGTGATCACAGCCCGCCCACGAAGCGTCCGGGATTCAGGATGCCGAGCGAATCGAACTCTTCCTTGAGCCGCCTCATGACCTTCAGGGCGACCTCAGGGATCGGGCCCCAGACATCGATCGCGCCCTTGAGCGCCAGCGGTGCGCGCTCGATGACGAGGCTGCCGCCCTCGCCATGGAGCGCCGCTCGAAGCGGCGCCACGAGCTCGCTCGCGAAGGCTTCGGGCGCGATGACGCCCGTGAGGGCGACCCGGAGAATGCCGTTGCCGGCCTCGCCGACGATGGCCACGGACAGGCCTTGGCGGGATGCGCTGCTCTCGATCTCGCGGGCCCATCGGGCTGCGCCACGAATCTCGCCCGCGATCCTGAGCACGAGGGGGGCGTCGAACGCTTCGCCCAGTTTCGTCCAGAGCGCCGCGGGAATGGTGATCGCCCGACCGCCGCTTCGCTCGCCCAGCGCGACCAGCGTCGCCCCCTGGCTTTTCACGGCCTCGGGAACGGTGCTGACGGAGACGCACAGCGCCGCCGTGGCGGACGGCAGACCGAGTCCTCGCAGCGCGGCGTCATTGAGCCACGCCAGCCGATCCGGCTCGAGCGTCGAGGCAAGGATCGCCGAGAGCAAGTCCCCCGCCCGCTCCCTGCTGTCGAAGGTGAAGAGCCACGAGCCCGTGCCGGGGGGCGCCGGGTGGAGCCTGAGGGTGGCCTCCGCGATGAGACCGAGGGTGCCGAGCGATCCTGCCAGGAGCTTGGGGACGTCATAGCCCGTGACCGACTTGACCACCTTGGCCCCGCCCCAGGTGACGGTGCCGTCGGCCTGGACGAAACGGACGCCCAGGAGCAGATCGCGCGCGGTGCCGTAACGGAAGCGCAACGGGCCCGAGGCATTGGTCGCGAGCACGCCTCCGATGCTTCGCGACGCCCCCCCGTGGGGATCGAGCGCGAGCATCTGCGCGTGCTTGCCAAGAACGGCGGCGAGGCCGTCCAGCGTGAGACCCGCCTGGACCGTGGCGACCATGTCCTCGGGAACATACTCAAGGACGGCGGTGAGGCGGGTGGTGTCGACGACGAGATCGAGGCGGCGGGGCGGATTGCCGAGACCCATGGCGGACGCGCTGCCGCGCGGAGCCACCGCCAGCCTCTCCGTCGAGCACAGCGCGAGGATCCTGCTCACCTCATCCGTCGAGCCGGGGCTCACCAGCCACCGGGGCTGGCGCCCGTCGATCGACGCGGCGGAGAGCGTGGCGGGATCCGAGACGACCTGCGGGCGTCCGACGATCTCGGCGAGAGCTTCCTCGACCGCCGGCGCGGACACGGTCACGCTCAGACCCAGGTGCCCGCGGGCAGGCGCGGCGCCGCGGGCCTGAACGACTCGCCGCAGGCGGGATGGGAAGGCAGGAGCTTGCCCGGGTTCATGATCCCGTCGGGGTCGAAGACGCGCCGGAAGCGCGCCATGAAGGCGAGGTCCGCGTCGCCGAACTGAAACGGCATGCTCGAGGCCTTGTCGAGTCCGACGCCGTGCTCCCCGGTGACGCTGCCGCCCATGGCGAGGCACGCGTGCAGCAGCTCGTCGTTGGCGGCCTTGGCGCGCTCGAGCTCGCCGGGCACGAGGTCGTTGTAGAGGATCAACGGGTGGAGGTTGCCGTCGCCCGCGTGGAAGACATTGGCGATGACCAGGCGGTGCCGGGCCGCGATCGCCTGCACCTCCCGCATGATCTGGGGCAGGCGGGAGCGGGGCACCACGGCGTCCTGCAGGAGCCAGGTCGCGGACAGGCGCCCGAAGACGCCCGCGGCTTCCTTTCGACCCTTCCACAGGAGCGCTCGCTCCGCCTCGTCCTTGGCCACGCGGATCTCGAGGGCGGCGCGGCTCCGGCACATCTCCACGATGCGCGCGGACTGCTCGTCGATCTCCGCCCGCGGACCGTCGAGCTCGATGAGGAGGACGGCGCCCGCGCCTTTCGGATAGCCCGCGCCGATGCCCTCTTCGATGGCGCGGACGACGACCTCGTCGATCATCTCGAGGGCGGCGGGGATGATTCCCGCCCCCACGATGGCCGAGACCGTCTCCGAGGCGTCGTCGATGGTCGAGAACGACGCCAGGAGCGTCTTGACGCCTTCGGGCACGTGGAGCAGTCGCACCGTCACCGCGGTCAGGAGCCCGAGGGTCCCCTCCCCGCCCACGAGGGCGCCGGTGAGATCGTAGCCCGGCTGGTCCTGGACTTTCCCCCCCACGCGCAGCACCTCGCCCGCTCCCGTGACGAGCTCGAGCCCCAGCACGTGATTGACCGTGATCCCGTACTTGAGACAGTGCGGCCCGCCGGCATTCGTCGAGGCGTTGCCGCCGATCGAGGACACCATCTGGCTGGACGGATCGGGAGCGAAGTAGTAGCCGTGCTCGCGGGTCGCCTGGGAGAGCCAGAGGTTGATGAGACCGGGCTGCACGGTGGCGCTGCGATTGTCGAAGTCCAGCTCGAGGATGCGGTTCATCCGCGTCAGCGAGACCATGACACCGCCCACGGGCGCCATGGCGCCGCCGATGAGCCCCGTGCCGGAGCCGCGCGGGACGAGGGCAACGTGCTCGCGCCGACAGAGACGGACCACCGCGGCGACCTGCTCCGTGCTCTCGGGCAGCACCACCGCGTCCGGAGCGCCCTTGTAGAAGGTGTGCATGTCGCACTCGTAGGTCATTCGGCCTTCCGGCGTCGCCACGAGGCCCCGGGTGCCGACGATGCGCTCGAGCTCGATCAGCATGGCGGCGCTCAGGGGCACAGGACGCTCCGTTGGAACACTAGGCTGGCCACGGGAAAACGAGGCCGGCCCTCCGTGGGAGGGCCGGCAGGTTGGACTCGATCACGATGGGACCCGTCGGTCGGCCGGGCCTAGAAAACGCTATCCGATCTTCCAGGTCTCGCCTGACATCAGTAGCTTGGCGATGTCACCGGGGCCGCGATCCGAGATGGCCTTCTGCTCCTGCTGGACGAGAATTCCCTCGTACGTCGTCTCGCCTTCCTGGCTGAGCAGGGTGCCGAGCGGGATCGGATACTCGGGCGCCCAGAGCTGGGCGAGCAGCGTGGCGGTGGCCCGGTCGGTCTCGTCGTGCACCCAGAGCGCGCTCTCGGGCACGTCCTTGGTCTTGACGACCTTGGGCTTGAGCCCCTCGAGCACGAGCCCACGCCGGTCGTCGCCGGGGCCCCAGGTGATGGGCTTGCCGTGCTCGAGCCGCAGCTCGAACTGCGTCTTGGAGTCCTTGTCGTACAGGACGTTCCAGGCGAGGTCGTTGTAGACGTTGCAGTTCTGCAGGATTTCCACGAAGGCCGCGCCCTTGTGACGGGAGGCGCGCTTGAGCGTCTCCTCCATGTGGCCGATGCTGCGGTCCACGGTGCGGGCGACGTACGTGGCCCCGGCGGCGAGCGCGAAGACGCACGGGCTGAGCGGCCGGTCGGCCGAGCCCATGGGCGTGGACTTGGTCACCTTGCCGAGCTCGCTCGTGGGCGAGTACTGCCCCTTGGTCAGGCCGTAGATCCGGTTGTTGAAGAGCAGGATCGTGACGTCGACGTTGCGACGCAGCACGTGCAGCAGGTGGTTACCCCCGATGCTGAGCCCGTCACCGTCGCCCGTGACCACGAACACCTTCAGCTCGGGTCGGGCCAGCTTGAGGCCGGTGGCCAGGGCGGGAGCGCGCGGGCATGGACTTCTGCACCGCGCTCAGGATCGCGTAGTCCCCGCACCCGGGGCACCAGCGCACGTCCTGGTCGGACTCGAAATCCTTCTTCGTGTACTTGGGGGTGGCGCCAGGCACTCCGGTGACCGTGCTCACGACTTCGCCTCCAGAAGTTGGTGAATCGCCTCGAGGATCTCCTGGCTCGCCAGGGGCATGCCACGGACCCGGTTGAATCCCACCGCGTCGACCAGATACTCGGCGCGGAGGACGCGCACGAGCTGGCCGGTGTTGATCTCGGGCACGAGCACCCGACGGTACTGCCGCAGGATCTGCCCGAGGTCGGGCGGCAGTGGGTTCAGATGGCGGATGTGGGCGGAGGCGACCGCCTTGCCCTCCATCTGCGCTTCCTCGACGGCGGCGGTGATGGCTCCGTACGTACCGCCCCAGCCGACCACGAGGACATCGCCCGACTCCGGGCCGTTGACCACGGTGGCGGGAATCTCCTGGGCCACCCTCCGGACCTTCTCGGCGCGGGTGCGGACCATGTGATCGTGGTTGTCCGGCTCGTAGGAGATGTTCCCCGTGCCGTCCTGCTTCTCGATGCCGCCGATCCGGTGCTCGAGGCCCGGCGTGCCCGGACGCACCCAGGGCCGTGCCAGGGTGGCCGCGTCGCGGAGATAGGCCTGGAAGCCTTCTTTCTCCGTCCGGAAGCTCACCGGAATATCCGGCAGCGACTTCGGATCTGGAATGAGCCAGGGCTCCGACCCGTTGGCGAGGTAGCCGTCGGAGAGGACCATGACCGGCACCATGTACTTGATGGCGATGCGCACCGCCTCGTAGGCGATGTAGAAGCAGTCGCCGGGCGTGCACGGCGCGATGACCACGATGGGGCTCTCGCTGTTGCGGCCGTAGAGGGCCTGCATCAGGTCGGCCTGCTCGGTCTTGGTGGGCAGGCCCGTGCTGGGGCCGCCCCGCTGGATGTCGAAGATCACGAGGGGCAGCTCCGCCATCACGGCGAGGCCGATGCCTTCCCCCTTCAGGGCGATGCCGGGGCCACTGGAGGCGGTGACGCCGATGGCGCCGCCAAAGGACGCGCCGATGGCGGAGGTGACGGCCGCGATCTCGTCCTCGGCCTGGAAGGTCCGCACGCGCCAGCGCTTGTGCAGGGCCAGCTCCTCCAGGATGCTCGAGGCGGGCGTGATCGGATAGGCGCCGAACACGATGGGGATCTTCGTCCGCTCCGCGGCGGCGAGGAGACCCCAGGCGAGCGCGCGGTTACCCGTCATGCTGCGGTAGACGCCCGCGGGCATCTCCGCGGCTTCGATGCCGTAGTGCTCGGAGAACATCTCCGCCGTCTCACCGAAGGCGTGACCGGCCTTGAGCACCCGGATGTTGGCCTCGACGAAGGTCGGGTTCTTGGCGAAGCGCTTCTTGATGGCGTCGAGCGTCGGATCGAGGGGCCGCGTGTAGATCCACGAGACGAGGCCGAGGGCGAAGAAGTTCTTGCAACGCTCCTTCTCCTTGGCGTTGAGGGGCAGGTCCTCGAGGCACTTCTTGGACATGCCGCTGATGTCCACCTGGTAGAGCCGGTACTTCTCGGCCAGCCCGGGATCGTTCAGCGGGCTCTTGGGCTCGCCCTTCTCGTCCTTCGGATAGCCCGCCTTCTCGAGGTTGCGCTGGTCGAAGGCCGCGGTGTTGACGATCAAGATGCCGCCCGCCTTGAGGTCGCCCAGGTGAACCTTGAGGGCGGCGGGATTCATGGCCACGAGGGAATCCAGCTGATCGCCCGGCGTGTACACGCGCTGGCTGCCGAACTGGAGCTGGAAGCTCGAGACGCCGAAGAGGGTGCCGGCAGGGGCGCGGATCTCCGCCGGGAAGTTGGGCAGGGTCGAGATGTCGTTACCGGCCCACGCCGCTTCGGTCGTGAACTGCTCCCCGGTCACCTGCATGCCATCGCCGGAATCGCCGGCGAAGCGGATGACGGCGCGGGTCAGCGTACGGCGCGGCTTCGCAACCGCCGGGGCGGGCGTTACCGTTTCGCTCATGGTCTCGATCGTCCTTTCAGTGACTTCGTCTCCGGCGCAGAGCGGCCCGGACGCATGTCACTGGAAAACTCTTTCCAGGCAGGTGCCGCTACGAGTTCATGCTACCCAAAACGACCAGCAATGGCAAGGATATGTCTGGTCTGCGCGCGGTCTGACCAGGGCGCTTGGCCGGCCTGCGCCCCGGCCCTCTCCTATAGCTCCAGCAGGTCCATCTTCGGGGCGCGGGTGAGATTGCGGCACCCCCCGTCTTCCACCACGACCATGTCCTCGATCCTCACCGCGCCCCGCCCGGCGTAGTAGAGACCGGGCTCGACGGTCACCACCTGTCCCGTCTTCAGCTCGTAGTCCAGCCGGCTGATCCGTGGGGGCTCGTGGATGTCGAGCCCGACGCCGTGGCCGGTGCCGTGGAAAAAGCCCTGCTGCCGGCCGTCCACCACGCCCGTGGCATGGCCGCGCCCCTCCATGGTCCGAGCGACCTCGGTGTGAATGGCCCCGCCCGACGCGCCGGCGCGAATCAGCTCGATGCCGCGGAGCTGAGCGGCGAGGACGGCGTCGTAGAGCCGCCTCAGCTCGTCGGAGGCCCTGCCCTTGACCACGGTCCGCGTCATGTCCGCGTAATAGCGGGTCTGAGAGGAGCGCGGAAATATGTCGAAGATGATGCCCTGGTTGGGGTGGATGGGACCCGAGCCCTGGTTGTGGGGATCCACCCCCTGCTCACCGCAGGCGATGATGGTGTGCTCGGCGATGCAGTCGTTCTCCATGAGCGAGACGTTCACGACCTTCTTGAGGTCTTCGGAGGTCAGGGGGCGGCCCCGGTGGATCACCTGGTCACCGCGAATCGTGCTCGCCCGCAGCACGTCGAGGGCCGCCTCGAGTGCCGTCTCGGTGTGCCGCTGCGTCTCCTCGATGGCGGCGATCTCCTCGATCGTCTTGATCACCCGCTCGGGGAAGAAGGGGTGCGGCCTCGGGGTCACCGTCAGGCCACGCTCGCGGAGGCGATCGGCCAGCTCGAGGGGGAAGTCCGCGGGCACCTCGACCGCCGAGACGCCATAGCCCTCGAGCAGCAGGGTCACCGTGTCCGTGAGGCGCGGCTGGGGCCAGCGCTGGCGGGCCTTGCCCTCCCACTCGGAGAGCGACAGGACCTCGTCCACCCGCGCCTGGGCGCGCGCGCGATCCACCTCGAGGTCGGACATCAGGAGGATCTTCTTGCCGCCGACCTCGAGATACACGAAGGGATCAGGGGCCAGGAATCGGCAAGCGTAATAGAGGTTGGAGTCGGCCTCGCTGGCCGCGATGATCAGTGAAGGGCTTGGCCCACTCATGGGCCTACGGTACCACGCCCGCGGGGACGCGCGCGCCGTCGGCTTTGCGCAGCACCTCGATGAATCGCGAGACGGCGGGAGGCATCTGCTTGCCACGCCGGTAGATGATGCCGATGGGTCTGGCGAGGCCGGGCAAGGCCAGCGGCACGGTGGCCAGCGTGCGCATGCCCGATTCCATCACCACCGTGGGCCGAGGCAGGATCGACACGCCGGCCGCGATGCCGATGGCCTGCTTGATGGTCTCGACGTTGTCGAACTCCATGACCACGTCGACCTTCACCCCATGCTGCCTGAGAGCGCGGTCGATGGCGCGGCGGACGGCGAGGTCGCGGTCGAAGGCGACGAACTTCTCCCCGGAGAGATCGCGGGGCTCGACCAGCTTTCGCTTGGCCAGACGATGACTGGGGTGAGTCACCAGCACCATGGGCTCGGAGCGCAGCGGTAGCACGGCCAGGGATCGATTCGCCGTCGGATACGACAGCACGCCCAGGTCCGCCTCGTCGTTGAGGACCGCCTCCACCACCTTGTGAGGGTGGAGGCACTCGAGGAGCACGCGGGCCTGGGGATGGGCCGACATGAAGGGCTGCATGTGCCGGCTCATGTCGTGCAGGCCCACCGAGTAGATGGCAGCGACGCGTACCGTTCCGTCGACCCGCTGCTTGGAAGCCAGGAGCTCGGCGCGCGCCTTGTCGAATCCCTGGATGAGGCCACGGCAGGCGTCGAAGAAGACCCGGCCGGCCTTGGTGGCCACGAGCGGACGGCGCGAGCGATCCAGGAGCGGCACGTCGAGCTCGCCCTCGAGCTGCTGGATGGACTGGCTGGCCGCCGACTGCGTGATGCCGTTGGCGGCGGCCGCGCGCGAGAAGCTGCGGAGCCTGACCACGTCACAGTAGAGCTTGAGCGTGTCGAGGTTCACGCTGCGAGGCTACACCATTAGCCATGCTAATGCTATGTTTTTTCAACTTTACCCTTGGCTAATGCTCCTCTCTGGTGTAACGTTTGCGCTCAACTTGGATACGGAGGAGAACGGGATGTCAAAGGCGACACCGGCGGGGCTTCCAGAAGCTCAGGGGCTCTACAGCCCGGGCCACGAGCACGATGCCTGCGGCGTCGGCTTCGTGGTGGACATGAAGGGGCGCCGGTCGCACGCCATCGTGGCCCAGGCCCTCGAGGTGCTCAAGAACCTCCTCCACCGCGGCGCCTGCGGCTGTGAAGTCAACACGGGTGACGGCGCGGGCATCCTCATCCAGATCCCGCACGCCTTCCTCACGCGCGAGTGCGCCAGGCTCGGGATCACTCTTCCCGCCCCCAAGCGCTACGGGGCCGGGCTCGTCTTCCTTCCCCGCGATGCCGCCCAGGCCGCGCGGTGCCGCGAGCTGCTTGCCACCATCGTGGCCGAGGAAGGGCAGACGCTCCTCGGGTGGCGCCCGGTGCCCACCGACGACAGCCCCGTGGGACCGTCCGCGCGCGCGGTCGAGCCGACGATCGAGCACGTGTTCATCGGCCGCGGCGCCGCCGTGCCCGACGCCCAGGCCTTCGAGCGCAAGCTCTACGTCATCCGCAAGCGCGTGGAGCACGCGGTCAGGGCCTCGGAGATGGCGGAGCGCGGATACTTCTACCTCCCGAGCCTCTCCGCCAACACGCTGATCTACAAGGGCATGCTCTCCGCGGACCAGATCGAGACGATGTTCCCCGACATCACGGATCCTCTCGTGGAGTCCGCGCTCGCCCTCGTGCACCAGCGCTTCTCCACCAACACCTTTCCCTCCTGGCCGCTCGCCCATCCGTACCGCTACATCGCCCACAACGGCGAGATCAACACCCTGCGGGGCAACATCAACTGGATGAAGGCGCGCGAGGCGCTGTGCCGCTCCGCCCTCCTCGGCGAGGATCTCGAGAAGATCCTGCCCATCGTGGTCGAGGGAGGCAGCGACTCGGCGATCTTCGACAACGTGCTGGAGCTCCTCGTCATGGCCGGGCGGCCCCTGCCCCTGGCCGTGCTCATGATGATCCCGGAGGCGTGGAGCGGGCACGAGTCCATGTCGGCCGAGCGGAAGGATTTCTACGAGTACCACGGCTGCCTCATGGAGCCCTGGGACGGCCCCGCCTCCATCGCCTTCACGGACGGCACGGTCATCGGCGCCGTCCTGGATCGCAACGGCCTCCGTCCGTCGCGCTACTACGTCACCAAGGACGGGCTCGTGGTCATGGCGTCGGAAGTGGGCGTGCTCGACATCCCGCCCGAGCGCGTCCTGATCAAGGAGCGCCTGCACCCCGGCCGCATCTTCCTCGTGGACACGGCCCAGGGGCGCATCATCGACGACGCCGAGCTCAAGCACGCCTTCGCCACCGAGCGCCCGTACGGCGAGTGGCTGGCCACGCATCTCAAGCCGCTGGAGAGCCTGCCCGAGGCGCCGCACCTGCCCGAGCCGGACCACGACACGGTGCGCGAGCGGCAGCAGGCTTTCGGCTACACGCACGAGGACCTGCGCATCCTCCTGGCGCCCATGGCCACCGCGGGCGAGGAGCCCGTGGGCTCCATGGGCACCGACACGTCGCTCGCCGTGCTCTCGGACCGGCCGCGGCTGCTCTACGACTACTTCAAGCAGCTGTTCGCGCAGGTGACCAATCCTCCCCTCGACGGCATCCGCGAGGAGCTGGTGACCCAGATCGCCACGAGCATCGGGCCCGAGGGCAACCTGCTCGAGCCCACCCCCGAGGCCTGCCGGCAGATCAAGCTGAGGACGCCCATCCTCGACAACGCCGAGCTGGCGCGCATCCGCCACGTCGACCTGCCTGGCTTCAAGGCGACCACCGTCCCCATGCTCTTCCGCGTCACCGATGGCCCCGACGGCCTCGCCGCCGCCATGGAGGAGCTGTGCCGGAGCGCGGCCCGGGCCGTGGACGCGGGCTACAGCTACCTCATCATCTCGGACCGCGGGGTGAGCCGGGAATGGGCGCCCATCCCCGCCCTCCTCGCCACGGCAGGCGTGCATCACCACCTGATCCGCGAGGGCAAGCGGGTGAAGGTCGGCCTCATCATCGAGACGGGCGAGCCGCGCGAGGTCCACCACATGGCCCTCCTCCTGGGCTATGGCGCGGGGGCCATCAACCCCTATCTCGCCTTCGAGACGCTCGACGACATGATCGGCCAGCGCATCCTGCCCGCCCTCGACCACAAGACGGCGGTGAAGAACTACATCAAGGCCCTGAACAAGGGCGTGCTCAAGGTCATCTCGAAGATGGGCATCTCCACCATCCAGTCGTATCGCGCCGCCCAGATCTTCGAGGCCATCGGTCTCGCCAAGGACTTCGTGGACCGCTACTTCACCTGGACGGCCTCGCGCATCGGCGGGATCGGCCTGGACGTGGTGGCGCGCGAGACCCTCCTCCGCCACCAGCGCGCCTTCCCCGAGCGGCCCATCGGCGAGCCCGAGCTGGACTGGGGCGGCGAGTACCAGTGGCGGCGGGACGGGGAGTACCATCTCTTCAACCCCGACACGGTGTTCAAGCTGCAGCACGCCACGCGCGCGAAGCAGTACGCGATCTTCAAGGAGTACACGACGCTCGTCAACACGCAGAACGCCCACCTGGCGACATTGAGAGGCCTTTTCACGTTCAAGACCACGCCGACAACGCGGCCGCCCGTGCCCATCGAGGAGGTCGAGCCCGTCGAGACGATCATCAAGCGCTTCGCCACCGGGGCCATGTCGTACGGCTCCATCAGTCTCGAGGCCCACCAGACGCTGGCCGTGGCCATGAACCGCATGGGCGGCAAGTCCAACACGGGCGAGGGCGGCGAGGATCCCGCGCGCTATCCGCGCGAGGCCAACGGCGACTGGCGCCGAAGCGCCATCAAGCAGGTCGCCTCGGGCCGCTTCGGCGTGACGAGCGAGTACCTCGTCAACGCCGACGAGCTGCAGATCAAGATGGCCCAGGGCGCCAAGCCCGGCGAGGGCGGCCAGCTCCCCGGCAGCAAGGTCTATCCGTGGATCGCCAAGGTCCGCCATGCCATGCCGGGGGTGGGGCTCATCTCGCCGCCCCCGCATCACGACATCTACTCGATCGAGGACCTGGCCCAGCTCATCCACGATCTCAAGAACGGCAATCCCAGGGCGCGCGTGAGCGTCAAGCTCGTGGCCGAGGTCGGCGTGGGGACGGTGGCGGCCGGGGTGGCCAAGGCCCATGCCGACGTGGTCCTCATCTCGGGGCACGACGGCGGCACCGGCGCCTCTCCCCTCACCTCCATCAAGCATGGTGGTGTCCCGTGGGAGCTCGGTCTCGCCGAGACGCAGCAGATCCTCGTCATGAACAAGCTCCGCGACCGCATCATCGTCCAGACCGACGGCCAGATGAAGACGGGCCGCGACGTGGTCATCGCCGCCCTCCTGGGCGCCGAGGAGTACGGGTTCTCCACCGCTCCCCTCGTGGTCCTGGGCTGCATCATGATGCGCGTCTGCCATCTCAACACGTGCCCCGTGGGCATCGCCACCCAGGACCCCAAGCTCCGCGCCAAGTTCACGGGCAAGCCCGAGTTCGTGGAGGCCTTCTTCCGCTTCGTCGCCGAAGAGGTGCGCGAGCACATGGCCCAGCTCGGGGTCCGCACCATGGACGAGCTGATCGGCCGCTCGGATCTTCTCGACGTGCGGCCGGCCGTGGACCACTGGAAGGCGCGCGGGCTCGACTTCTCGGCCATCCTCTACCGGCCCCAGGTCGGCCCCGAGGTCGCCATCCGGCGGGTGGTCGAGCAGGACCACGGTCTCGACAAGTCGCTGGACATGACCACGCTCCTGCCCCTGTGCCGGGAGGCCCTGGAGCGGCGCGAGCCCGTGGACATCCGCCTGCCCATCCGCAACGTCAACCGCACGGTGGGGACGATCCTGGGTTCGGAGCTGACGCGGCGCCATGGTCCGGACGGCCTGCCCGACGACACGATCCGCATCCACTTTGCGGGCTCGGCGGGCCAGAGCTTCGGCGCCTTCGTGCCCCGGGGCATCACGCTGACCCTCGAGGGCGATGCCAACGACTACGTCGGCAAGGGCCTCTCGGGCGGCAAGCTCGTCGTCTATCCGCCTCGCGAGGCGACCTTCGTGGCCGAGGAGAACATCCTGGTGGGCAACGTCGTCCTCTACGGCGCCACGGGCGGCGAGGCGTACTTCCGCGGAGTGGCCGGGGAGCGTTTTGCCGTGCGCAACAGCGGGGCCCTCGCCGTGGTCGAGGGCGTGGGCGACCACGGCTGCGAGTACATGACGGGGGGACGCGTCGTCGTCATCGGGCAGAGCGGGCGCAACTTCGCCGCGGGCATGTCGGGCGGCATCGCCTACGTCCTCGACCCTACCGGCGACTTCAAGCGGCGCTGCAATCCCGGCATGGTTGACCTCGAGCCGCTCGTCGACCCCGAAGACGTCCTCCTCGTGAAGGATCTCCTCTCCCGGCACATCCGCTACACGCAGAGCCCGGTGGCCGCGCGGCTGCTCGTGAGCTGGGAAGAGACCCAGGGGAGCTTCGTCAAGATCATGCCGCGCGACTACAAGCGCGTGCTCCAGGCGATCAAGAAGGCCGAGGAGAGCGGCCTGTCCGTCGACGAAGCCGTGATGGCCTCCGCCCACAACTAGCCGCCTGATGGGGAAGATCACCGGCTTCATCGAGTTCAAGCGCGAGGCGCCCAAGCGGCGCCCCGTGGCCGAGCGCGTCCACGACTGGCAGGAGGTCTACCTCCCCTTCGAGGCGGACAAGCTCCAGAAGCAGGGCGCCCGCTGCATGGACTGCGGCATCCCCTTCTGCCACCAGGGCTGTCCGCTGGGTAACCTCATTCCCGACTGGAACGACCTCGTGTACCGCGACCGCTGGCGCGAGGCCATCGACCGCCTCCACGCCACCAACAATTTCCCCGAGTGGACGGGCCGCCTGTGTCCCGCGCCCTGCGAAGGGTCCTGCGTGCTCGGCATCAACGACGATCCCGTGACCATCAAGCAGGTCGAGGTCGGCATCATCGAGCATGCCTTCGACGAGGGCTGGGTGACCGCGGAGTCGCCCGCGATCCGCACGGGCAAGAAAGTGGCCGTGGTCGGCTCGGGGCCGGCCGGCCTCGCCGCGGCGGAGCAGCTCAATCGCGCCGGCCACCTCGTCACCGTGTTCGAGAAGGCGGACCGGGTGGGCGGCCTCCTCCGCTACGGCATCCCCGAGTTCAAGATGGAGAAGCGCTTCCTCACTCGACGCCTGGCCCTCATGGAGGCGTCCGGGATCCTGTTCAAGACCGGGGCAGAGGTGGGGGTGACGGTGCCCGTGCGCACCCTGCGCGACGAATTCGACGCCATCGTCCTCGCGGGCGGCGCGGAGTGGCCGCGCGACCTCCAGATACCCGGCCGCGAGCTCGGGGGCATCCACTTCGCGATGGACTACCTCACCCTCCAGAACCGGCGCTGCGAGGGCGATCCCGTCCCCGACGCCGACTTCATCACGGCCGAGGGCAAGCACGTCGTCATCATCGGGGGCGGCGACACCGGCGCCGACTGTCTCGGCACCGTGCATCGCCAGGGGGCACGCTCCGTCACCCAGTTCGAGATCCTCCCCCGCCCCCCCGCCGAGCGCGACGCCGCCAGCAATCCGTGGCCGCTGTGGCCGAACATCTTCCGCGTCTCCTCGGCGCACGAGGAGGGCGGCGCCCGCGAGTATTCCATCAACACCACCCACTTCTCGGGCGAGGCGGGGCGGGTGACCACACTGCACGCCGCCCGGGTCGAGATGGTCCGCGAAGGCGGCCGGGTCGGCTTCAAGGACATCCCCGGCACCGAGCATGCGATGGAGGCGGAGCTGGTGCTGCTCGCCATGGGCTTCCTGGGCCCGAGGCGCGAGGGGCTGCTCACCGACCTCGGGGTCAAGCTCACGGAGCGCGGCAACGTATGGAGGGACGCGAGCTGGATGACGAGCGTCCCCGGCGTCTTCGCGGCCGGCGACATGCAGCGGGGACAGTCGCTCATCGTGTGGGCCATCGCCGAAGGTCGGAGCGCTGCCCGCGGCGTCGATCTCTACCTGATGGGCAAGTCCGACCTTCCGGCACCGCTGAGCTGATGGCGCTGAGCCGCTTCGAGCGCGAGGCCCTGATCCAGCGCTACGCCGACGGCCCTGCGCGGCTCAAGGCCGCTCTGATCCGCGTGCCCGCCGAGGCGTTGCAGTGGCGGCCCAAGCCGGGCGAGTGGTCGGCCCACGAGGTTGTTGTCCACTGCGCCGACTCGGAGACCAATGCGGCGGCGCGCATCCGCTATGTTACCGCCGAGCCCGATCCCGTCGTCCTCGCCTACGATGAGGCGGAGTGGGCGCGGCGCTTCGACTACCATCGCCACCCCCTCGAGCCTGCCCTCGCCGCCGTCGAGGCTGTCCGCGCCAACACCGTCGTGCTCCTCCGCCGGTTGCCGGATGAGGCCTGGGATTGCGTGGGGCGGCACACGGGATCGGGCCGCTACGCAGCAGAGGACTGGCTCGCCATCTACGCGGAGCACCTGGAAGTCCACGCGGGCCAGATCGACGCCAACATCGCCGCCTGGCGCGCGGGTCCGGGAAAGGCTACTTGACGGGCGACACCTGCGCGTCGAAGACCCCGAAGGTCGCCTGGATGAGGAGAAAGCGTCCCTCGGGACCCTCGAGGTAGTAGATAGCCCCGGTCCATATTTCCAGGTCGAAGGTTGCCCGTCCGTTGACCACCGCGACCCTGCCCCACCGGGTGTTGATGCCCCACTGCATGACCATGGTCGCGTCGGGCCTGATGCTGACGTCGACGAACTGGAAGGGGCCGCCGCCGAACCGGATGGTCCCCCGCCACTCGCCCGCGATGTCGCTGATGGACGTGACCGGCTTCTCGGGCGGCAGCGAGGCGCACCCGGCGAGGAGGAGGGCGATCAGCGCGATCCGCGCGGCGGCGCGGGCCGGCCGCCAGCCGATCACCGGGACGGGCTCTGCCAGATGACGTGACCCACGAAGAACGGCCCGAGGCTCGCCATGTACTGGGAGGTCTGGGCGGTCTTGCGCATGGCCTGGACGATGTGGGAAAGCGGCTGGAGCTCCTTGCCCACGAGGCCGATCAGGAAGTCGTTGTCGTGGACGTCGAGGCCATGGCAGGCGAGCCGGACGTCGTGCGCGAGGTCGGCCTCGCCGTACGCGCGGCCGATGGCCCCGTGCTCGCGGAGGATCGCTCCCTGCTCCTGCGCCGAGAGCCGCGCGAAGGCGCCGGTGCGTCGGAGGGGATACCAGACGGCCCAGGGCCACGCGGGGTTGAGCACGGTCCGCCGCGGCCGCATGATGAGCCAGTCCTCCAGGTCGGGCTCGAAGCCGCTCGCGTACGTGCGGCCGAGCATGGCGAGCTCGGGCTTGCGCGTGAGGGCCGCGAAGGGCTCGGCGCCCAGGACCTCGCGCTGGCGCGCGGCGAAGAAGGCGGGATCCTCGGCGAAGGTGAGCACGCCGACGCCACGGGGATCGTGGAGATCGGCGTAGAGCACGGCCTCGAGCTGGCTTCGCTCGAGCGCGGCCTGGAGCGCCTTGGGCTCGGCGCAGCCGCCGAAGGCCTGGAGCTGCATGAAGAGCCGTCGGTCGCTTACCTGTCGGTTGGCGCCGCGCTCCGATATATCGGGACTGGGGGGGAGCGGCGTCGCTCCTCCCCCAGACCCCTTTGTACCGGAACTGGGGGGGAGCGGCGGCGTCGCTCCTCCCCCAGTCCCCCCCACCGCATCGATCATGGCATCGGCCGGCTTAGCCGCCGCGCGTGTGCATCTCGAGATGGGGTCGGGCCCGCAGCTCGGTGATCTGGATGAGTGGCTGCCTGTCCTTCACGGCCAGGCGCTCCTCGGCCCCACGGTCGCGCCGGCCCTGCCAGGCGGAGCGTATGAGCGCGGCGATCTCCTCCTTCGACGACCCGTCCCGGAGCGATCTCCTCAAGTCGATGCCCGCGGTGGCATAGAGGCACAGCAGCCACTGCCCGTCGGCGGTGAGCCTGCTCCGATCGCAGGAGGCGCAGAAAGGCGCCGTGGTCGAAGAAATAATGCCGAAGATCGTCCCGTCGGAGAGCCGGAAGCGGTCGGCGGGCGCCGAGGTCTCCTCGACCACGGGCTCGACGGCGCCGTAACGCGCGGCGAGGCGCTCGAGCATCTCGGCGCGCGAGACCACCTGATCCATGGTCCAGCGGGTGGCGCCGCCCACGTCCATGTACTCGATGAAGCGCACTTCCGCGCCCGTGCGCTTGCCGAACTCGATGAGGTCGGCGAGCTCGTCGTCATTGGTGCCACGGATCACCACGCTGTCGAGCTTGAGCCCGCTCCAGCCCATGCGGTGGACGGCCTCGATGCCCTCGAGGACCTGGGCGTGGCTGTCCCGCCGCGTCAGCACCCGGAAGCGGTCGGGCCGGAGGGTGTCGAGGCTGACGGTGACGCGGCCGATACCGGCCTTCCGAAGCGCCTCCGCCTCGGCGGCCAGGAGGATGCCGTTGGTGGTAATGGCGAGATCGCGGATGCGCGGCTCGGCGGCGATCATGGCCACGAGGCGCGGAAGATCCTTGCGCAGCAGCGGCTCGCCGCCCGTGAGGCGAACCTTGTCCACCCCGAGGTCGGCGAACACGTTCACGAGCCGGGCGATCTCCTCGAAAGTCAGGATGTCGCCCCGCGGCAGCCACGCGTACTCCTCCTCCGGCATGCAGTAGGCGCACCGGAGGTTGCAGCGGTCCGTCACCGAGAGACGCAGGTTGCGGAGCGGACGCAGCCACGCGTCGTTGATCACGGCAGATCGACCCAGACCTGGTCGCCTTCGAGGCTGACGGGAAAGCACGCCATCTTGACGGCGGGATTGTTCATGTTGGCGCCGCTCGTGACATCCCAGCGCCAGGCATGCCAGGGACAGACGACCACGGTGCCGTCGAGATCACCTTCGCCCAGGGGCCCGCCGCGGTGGGAACACGCATTGTCGAGGGCGTAGAAGGCGCCGGACACGTTGAAGAGGGCGAGGGTCCGGCCGCCCGCCTCGACCACGCGCCCCTCCCCGGGCGGCACATCCGTGGTGCTTCCCGCGCGCACGCGAGTCATGCGCGCCCTCAGGCCGTCGCGGGCTCGCCGAGCCCGGCCCGCTGCCACTCGCGGAGCAGACCCGGCTTCTTCACGCCCACGTCGAAGTGGTCCCAGGGGAAGACCTCGGCCTCCGGCCGAGGGCGCTGCGTGTAGAAGGCGGCCGAGCCGCTCCACTCGCGCAAGGCCCGGCGCCAGTCGCCCTCGAGCCGCGCCGCGAGCTCGATGAAGTCCGCCACGCGGCGATCGCCGCGAGCCAGGAGGGCCTGCAGCCCCGCCTCGCGCGGGTTCTCGTGCACGACGCGCACGGAGAGCCGTCGCGCGCCCTGCTTGATCGCCTCCAGCTTGGCCTCGAGATCGCGCGGCTCGTCGAAAGGCGCCCATTGAAAGGGCGTCCAGGGCTTGGGCACGAAGGAGGAGACCGACAGCGTCAGCTTGCCGAAGGGGTGACCGTCGGGCCCCGGCACGCGCAGCCGCTCGAGCATGCGGCGCGCGAGGTCCACGATGGCGAGGACATCTTCCATGGTCTCCGTGGGCTGGCCGATCATGAAATAGCACTTGAGATTGGGGATGCCGTACTTCCGGAGGAGATCGCAGGCGGCCAGGAGCTGCTCGTCGGTGATGACCTTCCGGATGACCCGGCGCAGCCTCTCCGTGCCCGCCTCCGGCGCCATGGTCAGCGTCCGGTGTCCACCGCGGTGGAGAGAGGCCACGAGATCCTCGGTCAGGCTGTCTGCCCGTAGCGACGAGATCGAGACCTCGACGCCGTACTCCTCGAGCATCTTCATGAGCTCGCCGATCCACGGATAGTCCGACACGCAGGCACCCACCAGCCCCACGCGCGTGGACTCCTTGGCGATCTGGGCCACGGACTCCCGCAAGGCCTCGAGGCTCCGGTGCCGCACGGGCCGGTAGATCTGCCCCTCTAGGCAGAACCGGCAGCCTCTCCCGCACCCCTTGCCGACTTCGAGCAGGGCCATGTGGCCATACTCGGCCTTGGGCGTCTTGAGCATGGACCGCGTCTCGAAATCATCCACGTCGCGGAGCCGCCGCTTGACGATCACGGCCGGGGCCCCCGGCGCGCGGGGCGTCACCGCCTCGATGGTTCCGTCCGCCGCGTAGCCGACCTCGAAGGCGCCCGGCACGTAGATGCCGCCCAGCGACTCCAGGCGCTCGAGAAAGCCGCGCCTCCGGCCGAGTCCAGCCTCCGCCCCGCTCGCGCGCCACGCCTCC
>QHSC01000087.1:34856-140496 GCA_003220345.1 Candidatus Rokuibacteriota bacterium
CGCTCGGACGCCCGCAGAGGGATGCCCGCCATGTCGAGAAGACGGACCGCATTGATGTAGTCGCCTTCGTAGGTGACGGAGAATCCGATGAGGTCGAAGTCCTTGAGCGGGCGGAGCGACTCGAGGGAGAAGGGGGCGGTCCCGCTCCTCCGCTGCTCCTCGAGATCCTCGGGATCCGGGAAGAAGACGCGCTCGCAGACCGCGTCGGGAATGGCGTTCAGGTGCTCGTAGATCGTCTGGAAGCCCAGGTTCGACATGCCCACCGCGTAACTGTTCGGATACACGAGGGCGATGGACATACGTCCGCCCCAGTCCTTGTGGACCTGGCCTTCCTCACCGGCGAGCAGGCTTTGGGCTTTGCGCTTGAGCTTCCAGGACATGCCGTGAGTTTACCATGCCGGCTGCGACACCACGGCCGCGGCGGCGGTGGGGACGAGGCGAGGAGAGAGACCTCGGGGCCTGGGCTAGACCCCCATGATCTGTACGTCGATGTTCCGCGGCCGTGGGCCATCGAGCTCGGCGAAGAGAATGGACTGGAAGCGTCCGAGGGACAGCTCCCCCCCGCTGATGCCCACGGCCACGCTACGGCCGAGGAGGGCCGCGCGCAGGTGGGAATGAGCGTTGCCGCGCTCGCAGTCGGAATATCGCGGATCGTCGTGGCGGTAGCCGTTGTTCTCGGTCACCAGCGACTGGATCATCGTCTTGACGTCCTCGATGAGGGCGCCCTGGAACTCGTTGACGAACAGCGCGCACGTGGTGTGCAGGGAATTGACGAGCAGGATGCCTTCCTTCACGTCCGCGCTCAGCATGATGTCTCGGATCTGCTTGGTGATGTCGAGGACCTGGGTGTGGTTCTCACTCAGCATCGTGAAAGTCTTCCGCACGACCTTGAGGGTCTCCACTGCCTTGCCTCCCTCGTCGCGGGCGCGTCCTGCCATCAACGCCCGTGCAGGTGTTCACCGCGCTGCTGGTGCCGAGGGAGGGAATCGAACCCCCACGGCCCGGCAGGGCCAGCGGATTTTAAGTCCGCTGCGTCTCCCAGTTCCGCCACCCCGGCGCCTGCTGCGCCCGCCGGCTCGACTTGGAGGCGGCGAGCGGATTCGAACCGCTGAATAGAGGTTTTGCAGACCTCCGCCTTAGCCACTTGGCTACGCCGCCGCATACCTCAAGGGGGCCGGCCGGACCCGAGCCCCGCAAATTTTTCATGGAGCGGGAAACGGGATTCGAACCCGCGACCCCAACCTTGGCAAGGTTGTGCTCTACCACTGAGCTATTCCCGCACGAAAATCGTCCTGTCCACGGATCGAACGGAGTGTAACAAAGCGCTTGTCTGGTGTCAACTTACGGGCCTTTTGGCACCCCCTCGCGGAGGTATCGGGCGGCCTCCTCCGGGGGGGTCGGATTTATGAAGAAGCCCGTTCCCCACTCGAATCCGGCCATCCGCGTCAGCTTGGGAGCGATCTCCACGTGCCAGTGGAAATGGTCGAGTGCCGGCGTCTTGAGCGGGGCGCTGTGGAGCGTGAGGTTCCATGCCGGGTCGCTGAGCACACGGTCCATCCGCCTGATCACGTCTCCCAGGACGCGGGCCAGGGCCAGGAGCTCGCCGCCGCCCATCTCCTCGTAGCTCGACCGGTGGCTCTCGGGCAGCACCCAGGTCTCGAAGGGGAAGCGCGGCGCATAGGGCGAGAGCGCCACGAAGCCTCCCTCGCCCAGGATGAGGCGCCCGAGCCCCCTCACCTTTGCATGCATCTCCTGGCGGATGATGTCGCACCAGATGCAACGCTTCTTGATCCGGAAATGGCGGAGCGCCCCCTCCAGCTCACCCTCCACCGCCAGGGGCACCATGGGCGTGGCGATGAGCTGGGAGTGCGGATGCTCGAGGGAGGCGCCCGCCGCCTCGCCGTGGTTCTTGAACACGCTGACGTACTCGAAGCGCTTGTCCTTCTGGAGATCGATCATGCGGTCCCGCCATGCGCCGAGCACGGCGGCAAGGTGCGTGTCGGGCAGGGTGGCGAGGGAAGCCGTGTGGTCGGGCGACTCGACGATGACCTCGTGCGCACCGATTCCGCTCATGCGGTCGTAGAGACCCTCGCCGGTAGGCTCCAGCTCGCCCTCGATCCTCAGCGCGGGAAACTTGTTCGGAACGACCCGCACCGACCAGCCGGGAGCATTGGGCGCGCTCCCCGGCCCGCGCACGGCCAGCACCTCGTCGGGCGTGCGCGTCTCCTGGCCCGCGCAGAACGCGCAGGGCCCCGCGCTGACCGGGTGCGCGGGCATCGAGAGGAAATCCGATGGGCGCCGCGATCGCTCCGTCGAGATGATGACCCATCGTCCGACGATGGGATCGCGGCGGAGCTCAGCCACGGACGGCGCCTTCTTCCTCGGGCCGCGGCTCGCGCGCGAGCAGTGCCTGGAGAGCGTCGCGGACGGCGCGGCCGTCGAACAGCACCGCCGACACCTGCTCGCAGATCGGCATGGACACGCCCTTGGTCCGGGCCAGGGTGAGCGCGGAGGCGACGGTGCGCACGCCTTCGGCGATCATGGGCGTCGAGCTCTCGACCTCGGCCAAACTGCGCCCACGCGCGATCCCGAGCCCGAGGGCATGATTGCGGCTCTGCGCGCCCGTGCAGGTGAGCACGAGATCTCCCAGGCCGGCCAGCCCGGACACGGTGGCGGGCCGCCCGCCCAGGGCCACCGCGAGTCGGCCGATCTCGGCCAGTCCCCGCGTGATGAGAGCGGCGCGGGCATTCTCTCCGAGCTCGAGACCGTCGCTCAGTCCCGTGGCGATGGCCATGACGTTCTTGAGCGCCCCTCCGATCTCCACGCCGATCACGTCGCGGTTGGTGTAGAGGCGCAGGCCCGGCGCGGTCAGCCTCCCCTGCAGCTCGTCCGCGGCCGCGACATCCGACGAGGCGACGACGAGGGCGGTGGGGCGGCCGAGGACGACCTCGCGGGCGAAGGAGGGCCCGGACAGGACGGCCACCGTTCGCCCCGGCGCGATCTGAGAGAGGACCTCGGACATGCGAAGCGCGCTGGCCGGCTCCAGCCCCTTGGTGGCGGACAGCAGGATCGCGCCGGGAGGGACGAAGGGCGCCATCGGGGTCAGCACGCCGCGCAAGAAGTGGGAGGGCACGGCGACCACGACGAGGCCAGCGCCCGCGAGGGCCTCATCGCGATCGCCTGTGATCTCCACGAGGTCGGGCAGACGCACGCCGGGCAGGTAGCGTGGATTCTCGCGAGCCGCCGCCATGGACCGCGCCACGGCCGCGTCGCGAGCCCATAGCCGGGTCGGCGTTCCCAGGCGCGCCAGATGCGCGGCGAGGGCCGTGCCCCAGCTCCCGGCGCCGACGACCGCGGCGCCGCTCATGCCGCGGGCAGCCGCCCGCCCAGGCGGTTTTCCTTTCCGTCAGCGAGACGTCGGATGTTTTCCCGGTGGCGCCACAGGATGACGAGGGCCGCGAGCGCCGCCGCCCCGGTCGACGCCCGTGGATAGCCCAGCAGGAAAACGCCGACAGGCAGCACGAGCGCGGCCGCCATGCAGGCGAGCGAGACATAGCGAGAGATCGCGACGATCGCGATGAAGAGCACCGCCGCGGGCAGGACGGCCTTCGGAACGAGAGCGAGAAACGCCCCGAGCGCCGTGGCCATCCCCTTGCCTCCTCGAAATCGCAGGAAGACGGGCCAGCAATTGCCCACCACGGCCAGGAGCGCACCCGCCGCCCCCCACGCCGGCTCGGGTCCCAGCACCTCGGCCACGCGCACCGCGAGGTAGCCCTTGACCACGTCCCCGAGCAGGGTGAGGACGGCGGGCACGGGTCCCAGGGTACGCAGCACGTTGGTGGCGCCGATGTTTCCGCTGCCCTTGCCGCGGATGTCGAAGCCCCCCGCGGCCCGCGCCACGAGAAAGCCGACGGGGATGGCGCCGATGAGATAGGAGGCGACCAGCCCCAGCGCCCTCACGGCCAGCGTTCCTGGTCCTTGATGAGCGTCCGCGGCCCCGCCTTGAGGAGGAAGCGGTAGAAGTAGTCCGCGCCCGAGAGGACGGTGAAGCCGAGCGCGACCCACAGGGTGCCCCACGACAACAGGTGGAAGGGCAGGAAGTCGCGCGGCACGCCGCGGTCGAGGATGAGAAAGGTGATGGCGACGTACTGGGTCACCGTCTTGATCTTGCCCAGTCCCGAGGCGGGCACGATGACGCCCATGGACAGCGCGACGCCCCGGAGCCCCGTCACCGCGAGCTCGCGGCCGATGATGACCATGGCCATCCAGGCCTGGATCATGTCCACCTGGACGAGGGAGATGAGGGCGGCGGCCACGAGGAGCTTGTCGGCCACGGGGTCGAGGAGGGTGCCGAGGCGCGTGACCTGGTTGCGGCGCCGGGCCACCCGCCCATCGAGCCAGTCGGTCAGGGAGGCCGCGAAGAAGATGAGGGCGGCGATCAAGACGTGTACGCGTGACGACGAGATCAGGAAGACGATGACGAAGGGCACGAGGACGATGCGGACGAGGGTGAGCGCGATGGCGAGGTTCATCTGGTGGCGTCCGGCCGCGCACGGCGGCGCAACCGAATATCGGCTGCCCCCTCCGCGCAAGTCAAGGTTGCCCCCTCGGGTGTGATCAGCCCGTCGCCCAGGACGGGCACCATCTCCGCCGTGTCGACCACGAGGCAGGCATCCAGATCGACGGCGCGGGCTTTCGCGGCCAGGGTCCTCGCCCAGGTCGAGTCGGAGCGCAGCCGGTCCAGGCGCGAGCCGTAGAGGCGCCCCAGGGCCTGGGCGGCCAGGGCCTCTCCGCTCGGCTCCGTACCCTCCTCCGCGCCGCAGAGCTGTTCCACGAGGAGGCCCGCGCACACCGCGTCCTCGAGCGAGAATGCGCCTTTCTCTCCCGCGCAGAGCACCGTCACGTCCTGCCCGCGACGCGCGGCCCACACGGCGGCGGCCGAGACATTGGTCAGGGCGGCCACGGCCACCGCGTCGGCTTCACGCGCCTTGAGCATGGCTCCCGTCCCATTCGTGGTGGTAAGGACGAGCGTGCGTCCGCCCACGCGCGCGGGCGTGCACTCGAGCGGCGAGTTTCCGAGATCGAAATCCTCGATGGCCTCGCCGTTCCGCTCGCCGGCGAGCAGCAGCCCGGGGCGCCGGGCCGCGACGTCGCGTGCCTCCTCGGGGGTGGCCACGGGAATCACCCCCGCGCAGCCTGCCACGCAGGCAGCAACCACCGTGGTGGTCGCCCTCAGCACGTCGACGACGAGGGCCGTTCGCCCGGCGAGAGCCAGGCGCGGGAACTCCCCGGGCGTCAAGGCCACATGCACGCGCATGGGGAGGAGGCGAGGACCTATCGGCCGCCGTCCCGGAGGGCGCGGATCTTGAGGCGAAGAGCATTGAGATTGATGAAGCCCTCGGCGTCCTTCTGCCGGTAAACGCGGTCCGCCTCGAAGGTCACGAAATCCGTCCGGTAGAGCGAGCGCGGCGAGCGCCGCCCCGCCACGGTGACCGTACCCTTGTAGAGCTTGAGCCTCACCGTGCCCGTCACGTCCTTCTGGATGCCGTCCACGAGCGTTTGAAGCGCCTCGCGCTCCGGGGCGAACCAGAAGCCGTAGTAGATCGTCTCGGCGTAGCGCGGCACGAGGGAATCGCGCAGGTGCACGACCTCGCGGTCGAGGGTCAGCGACTCGAGGGCACGGTGGGCCACGTGCAGGATGGTCCCCCCCGGGGTCTCGTAGACCCCCCGCGATTTCATGCCCACATACCGGTTCTCCACGAGGTCGACCCGCCCTATCCCGTGCTCGCCACCCAATCGATTGAGCGCCTCCAGGAGCGCGGCGGGGCCGAGACGCCGGCCGTCCACGGCCACGGGATTCCCCGCCTCGTAGTCGATCTCGATGTACACGGGCACATCCGGGGCGGACTCCGGCGAGTTGGTGAGGAGGAACATCTTGGGCGGCGGCTCCGTCCACGGGTCCTCGAGGATTCCCCCCTCGAAGGAGATGTGGAAGAGGTTGCGATCGGTCGAGTACGGCCGCTCCGCGGTCACGGGCACCGGGATGTCGTGCTTCCGCGCGAACTCCATGAGCGAGGTGCGGGAGTCGAGGTCCCATTCCCGCCACGGGGCGATGACGGTCAGCTCGGGGGCGAGAGCGGCGTAGGTGAGCTCGAAGCGGACCTGATCATTGCCCTTGCCCGTGGCGCCGTGGCTCACGCCGTCGGCCCCTTCTTCTCGAGCGATCTCCACCTGGGCCTTGGCGATGAGGGGCCGCGCGATGGAGGTGCCGAGGAGGTAGGAACCCTCGTACACGGCGTTGGCGCGCAGCATGGGAAACACGAAATCTCGCACGAACTCTTCCCGGAGGTCCCGGATGTGCACGGAGGAGGCCCCGGTGCGGAGGGCCTTGTCGCGCACGGGGATCAGCTCTTCGCCCTGGCCGAGATCCGCGCAGAAGGCGATCACATCGCACTTGTAGGTCTCGATGAGCCAGCGCAGGATGACGGAGGTGTCGAGTCCGCCCGAATAGGCGAGCACCACCTTCTTGACGGACTTGCTCATGCCGTGCCCGAGAGGTGCAAGACGATGCCTTTCTGGATGTGCAGCCGGTTCTCCGCCTGGTCGAGGACGATGCTCCGCGGCCCGTCCAGGACCGCGTCCGTGATCTCCTCGCCGCGGTGGGCGGGCAGGCAGTGCATGACGAGGGCCTGCGGAGAGGCGAAGCGCAGCAGCGTGTCGTTGACCTGATAGCGCTGGAAGGCCTCGAGGCGCGTCTCGCGCTCCCCCTCCTGCCCCATGCTGATCCACACGTCCGTGTAGAGCACGTCGGCGCCCTCGGCCGCCTCGCGGGCATCGGTGGTGACGCGGACCACGCCCCCCAGCGAGCGGCAGGCCTCGAGCACCGCGGGAAGAGGCTCGTAGCCCGGCGGACACGCGGCCCGCATCTTGACGCCCGTCAACGCGCAGAGGAAGAGCAAGGAGTTGAGGACGTTGTTGCCGTCGCCGATCCAGGCGAGCTCCAGTCCCTTGAGCTCGACGCCGCGCTCCCAGAGGGTGTAGAGGTCGGCCATGGCCTGGCACGGATGCTCGAAATCGGAGAGCGCATTGATGACGGGCACCGTGGCGTGGCGCGCGAGCTCCTCGAGGGTCTGGTGGGCGAAGACGCGGGCGGCGATGCCGTCCACCCAGCGCGAGAGATTGCGGGCGATGTCGGGCACCGACTCACGCTTGCCCATGCCGATCTCCTGGGCGGAGAGATAGACGGCCGCTCCCCCCAGCTGGACCATGGCGACCTCGAAGGTGACGCGCGTTCGCAGGGACGGCTTCTCGAAGATGAGGGCGAGGGTGCGACCGGCGAGCGGCGTCACGCGCTCCCCCGCCTTGACCTTGGCCTTCAGCTCGGCGGTGAGCTTGAAGATGTCGAGGACGTGCTTCCGGTCGAGGTCGCGGATGGACAGGAGATGATTCACGGCGCCGTCGCCTTCAAGGCAGTGTCGATGATGCCGCACGCCTGCCCGATCTCCTTGTCGCTCACGATGAGGGCGGGGGCGAGGCGGAGCGTGTTGTCGCCCGCGGTGAGGGCGAGCAAGCCCCGCTCGCGACAGGCCGTGACCACGTCACCCACGGGGGGCGTCACGTCGAGCCCCACGAGGAGGCCGCGCCCGCGCGCCGCCTTGACCGCCTTCGGGTGCTTGGCGCGAATTTCCTCGAGGGCCTGGAGGAGGACCTTCCCCATCTGCGCGGCGCGGTCGGCCAGCCGGTCCTCGATCAGAGTGCTGAACACCGTCACGCCGACCGCGGTGGCGAGCGGGTTGCCGCCGAAGGTCGACCCGTGGCTGCCCGGCGTGAACACGCTCGCCACGTCCTCGGTGGCGAGGGTCGCCCCGATGGGCACGCCGTTGGCGAGGGCCTTGGCGAGGGTCATGATGTCCGGCGCCACCCCCGAGTGCTCGTAGGCCCAGAGCTTGCCGGTGCGTCCCATGCCTGTCTGGATCTCGTCGAGGATGAGGAGGATGCCCGCCTCGTCGCAGAGCTTGCGGAGGCCGGGCAGGTAGCCGTCGTCGGGCACGATGATGCCGCCCTCGCCCTGGATGGGCTCGACGAGCACGGCGGCCGTCCGGCTGTCGATGGCGCGCTCGAGGGCCTTCAGGTCGTTGTAGGCGACGTACTTGAAGCCGGCGGGAAGCGGCTCGAAGCCGTGGTGGTACTTCTCCTGGGCGGTCGCCGTCACGGTGGCCAGCGTCCGGCCGTGGAAGCCGCCGTGCATGCTGATGATGTCGCCGCGGTCGCTTCCGCCGTGCTGCTTGGCCCACTTCCGAGCGAGCTTGATGGCCGTCTCGTTGGCTTCCGCGCCCGAGTTCGAGAAGAAGACCCGGTCCGCGAACGAATGGTCGCAGAGCAGGGCCGCGAGCTGCGCCTGCTGGGGGATGTGGAAGATGTTCGAGACGTGCACGAGGGTGGCCGCCTGCTCCCGCAGCGTCCCCACGACCTTGGGATGGCAATGACCGAGCGCGGTGACGGAGATGCCGCCCGTGAAGTCGAGGTACTCCTTGCCGTCCGAGTCCCACACGCGCAGGCCCTCGCCTCGCACCAGTGCCACCGGCTGCCGCTTGGTGAAGGTCATGATCCGCGCGTCCGAGAGCTCGATCATCCGCTTGGTGTCCACCTGGCGTCTCCTGTTAGAGGACGATCTCCGTCCCGATGCCTTCCTTGGTCAGGACCTCGAGGAGGATGGCGTGAGGGACCCGGCCGTCGATGATATGCGCCTTCTGGGCTCCGCCCGCCAGCGCCCGGAGCGCGGACTCGACCTTGGGCAGCATGCCTCCCTCGATGACCTGGCTCTTCATCAGGCGCTCGGCCTCCCGCTTGACGAGCGTCGAGATGTGCTTGCCGTCATCGCCCATGATCCCCTGCACGTCGGTCAGATGGATGAGCTTCTCGGCCAGGAGCGCGGCGGCCACGTCCCCCGCCACGAGGTCGGCGTTGATGTTGTACGTCTCGCCCGCCGAGCCGACTCCCACGGGGGCGATGACGGGGATGAAGCCGCCCGCCTCGAGGACGCGGATGGGCTCAGGATCGACGCTCTCGACCTCTCCCACCAGCCCGATGTCCGCGAGGCTGCCGTCGGCCTGACGGTGCATGCGCTTTCGCGCGCGGATCATGGAGCCGTCCTTGCCGGAGAGCCCCACGGCGCGGCCGCCGTGCAGGTTGATCAGCCCGACGATCTCCTTGTTGATCTTGCCCACCAGCACCATCTCGACGATCTCCACCGTCTCGGGATCCGTTACCCGCATCCCGCCCACGAATTTTGGCTCCTTGCCCAGGCGCTTCATGAGGGCCCCGATCTGCGGGCCTCCGCCGTGGACGATCACCGGCCGCATCCCGACCAGCCGGAGGAGGAGGACGTCGCGGGCGAACTGCTCCTTGAGGTCGGCCTGCTCCATGGCCGCGCCGCCATACTTGATGACCAGGGTCTTGCCCTGGAAGGCGCGGATATAGGGCAGCGCCTCGAGCAGCACCTCCGCCCGCTGGATGGCCTTCGTGTCCGTGCTCACGCCCTCGCCCTCTCTTTAAAGGATGTAGCGCGAGAGGTCCTCGTCCTTGAGGACGGGGGCCAGGTGGGCGCGGACGTAGTGCGCGTCGATGGTCACCTCCTGGCCGCGCATGTCCGGCGCGGCGAAGGAGACCTCCTCGAGCAGCTTCTCCATCACCGTGTAGAGCCTCCGCGCCCCGATGTTCTCGGCGCGCTGGTTCACCGTGGAGGCGATCTCCGCCACCTCCTCGACGGCGTCCTGCCCGAACGTGAGGGTCACGCCCTCCGTCTTCAGCAGCTCCACGTACTGTCGGATGAGGGCGTTCTGGGGCTCGCCAAGGATGCGGACAAAATCCTCGCGCGTCAAGGGCTCGAGCTCGACCCGGATGGGAAAGCGCCCCTGCAATTCGGGAATGAGGTCCGAGGGCTTGGAGACGTGGAAGGCGCCCGCCGCGATGAAGAGGATGTGGTCGGTGCGGACCATCCCGTACTTGGTCGTCACCGTCGAGCCCTCCACGATGGGCAGGAGGTCGCGCTGCACGCCCTCCCGCGACACGTCGGGGCCGTGCGCCCCTTCCCTTCCCGCGATCTTGTCGAGCTCGTCGAGGAAGACGATGCCGGAATCCTCCACCCGGCGAATGGCCTGGCTCACCGCCTCGTCCACGTCCACGAGCTTCTGGGCCTCCTCCTGGGCGAGGAGCCGTCGCGCCTCGCCGACCTTGACCCGCCGGCGGCGGGTCTTGCCCGGCATGAGGTTGGCCAGCATGTCCTTGATGTTCATGCCGACCTCCTCCATGCCCTGGCCGGAGAAGATCTCGAACATGGGCCCTGCCTGGACCTGGACGTCCAGCTCGATCATGCGCTCGTCGAGCTTGCCCGCCTTGAGCTGGGCGCGCAGCTTGTCCCGGGTGGCGTCTCGCGAGGCGTCGGGCGAGATCTCTTCCAGCGTGCCGCTCGAGAAGGCCTCCCCGGGCCGGCGCGGAAGGAGGAGATCGAGCACACGCTCCTCGGCGAGGATCTCGGCGCGCTCCCGCACCGCGGTGGCCATCTCGGCCTTGACCATGGTCACGGAGAGCTCGGTCAGGTCCCTGATCATGGACTCGACGTCCCGACCCACGTAGCCGACTTCCGTGTACTTCGAGGCCTCGACCTTGATGAAGGGGGCCTGGGAGAGCTTGGCGAGCCGCCGCGCGATCTCCGTCTTCCCCACGCCCGTGGGCCCGATCATGATGATGTTCTTGGGCGCGACCTCGTCGCGGAGCTCCGCGGGCAGGTTCTGGCGCCGCCAGCGGTTCCTGAGCGCGATGGCCACCGCCTTCTTGGCCGCGTGCTGGCCCACGATATAGCGGTCCAGCTCCGCCACGATCTGCACCGGAGTCAACGCCGGGGACCCGTTCATGGCTGCAGTGTCTCTACGGTTATGTGGTCGTTCGTATACACGCAGATCCCGGCGGCGATGCGCAGCGCCTGCTCGGCGATCTGCTCTGCCGCCAGGTCGGAATGCGCGCAGAGCGCGCGCGCGGCCGCGAGCGCGTAGGGCCCACCCGAGCCTATCCCGATCAGGCCATCGTCGGGCTCGATGACATCGCCCGTGCCGGAGACGATGAAGGAGACCTCGGCGTCGGCCACCGCGAGGAGCGCCTCCAGGCGGCGGAGGACGCGATCCATCCGCCAGTCCTTGGCGAGCTCGACGGCGGCGCGCGACAGATTCCCGCGATGCTCCTCGAGCTTGGCCTCGAACTTCGCGAACAGCGTGAAGGCATCCGCGGCGGCGCCGGCAAAGCCCGCGAGCACCCGCCCGTGATAGACCTTCCGCACCTTGCGCGCCCCCGCCTTGACGATCGTCTGCCCGATCGAGACCTGACCATCACCGGCGAGGGCCACGCGACCCTTGTGGCGCACGCAGGCGACCGTGGTCGCGTGGAACGCATCGTTCGTGGGCGCCATCACGCTACTTCGCCCGCGGATGCGTGGAATCGTAGACCTTCATCAGGTGTTCCGGGCTCACGTGGGTATAGCGCTGCGTCGTGCTGAGCCGGCTGTGGCCGAGCAGCTCCTGGATGAGACGCAGGTCCGCGCCCTCGCCCAGCATGTGCGTGGCGAAGCTGTGTCGAAGGGTGTGGGGCGTCACGCGCCGGTCTATGCCCGCCGCGCGGGCCCGCTGCTTCACGATGCGATGGACGCTCCGCGTGGTCAGGCGCCCGCCGCGCGCGTTGGTGAAGAGCGCCCCTCTCGCCTCGCCGCGCACGGCGAGCCAGCTGTCCACGGCATGCAGGGCCTCGTCCCCCACGGGGACGACACGCTCCTTGCCTCCCTTGCCCAGAACCCGCACCGTGCCCTGCCGTCGGTCGACGTCGTCTCGATCGAGGCCGCAGCACTCGGCGACCCGCAGCCCCGTGGCGTAGAGCAGCTCGAGGACGGCGCCGTCACGCAGGCCGGCCCCCGAGCGCTCCGTCCGAAGATCGAGAAGCTCCTTCGACTCGTCTTTGGGAAGAAAGGAGGGCAGGCGTTTCGGGAGCTTGGGGCTCCGGACCTGCCGCGCGGGATTCAGCTCCACCACGCCCCGCCGGGCGAGGAACTTGAAGCAGCTCCGCACGGTGGCGAGCTTCCGCGCGATCGAGCTCTTGGCGAGCTTGCGGTCGTGCAGCCAGGCCAGCCATGCGCGGATGGCCCGCCCGTCGGCGGAGTGGAGCTCCGTGACGCCCTGGCGGGCGAGGAAGGCGCGGAGCTCGGCGAGATCGGTGGCATAGCCGCGCAGGGTGTGGGGCGAAGCTCCGCGCTCGTGATCGAGATATCGAAGGAACTGGGCGACGGCGTCCGGCATGCCGGACCTCTCAGGCGACCGAGGGGACGACCTCGGCGCGATAGCCGCATTCGCCACGAATGCAGGTGCGCGTGCGCTTGCCCCCCTTGGCCACGCGCTCCGTGAGGAAGGGGGCACCGCACGTCGGGCACGGCTCCAGGATAGGCCTCGCCCACGCCACGAACTTGCAGTCCGGGTACTTGCTGCAGGCGTAGAACGTCTTGCCCCGGCGGCTCCGGCGCTCCACGAGCTGGCCCTCGCAGCCGGCTTCCGCGCACGCGATGCCGAGGGTGACGGGCTTGGTGGTCTTGCATTCCGGATAGCCCGAGCAGGCGATGAACTTGCCGAAGCGGCCGTGCTTGATCACCATGGGCTTGCCGCAGGTGGGACAGCTCTCCTCCGTGGGCTCGTCGGCGGGCTTCTCTCGCCCCCCCAGGTCCTTGGTGTACTTGCACTCGGGATAGGAGGAGCATGCGAGGAACTTGCCGAAGCGTCCCCACTTTTCCACCAGAGGCTTGCCGCAGTCCGGGCAGGGCTGACCCGTGTCCACGCCGCCCTTGAAGTTGTCCATGCCCTTGCCCGCGCGCTTGAGGTCCTTCACGAACTGCTTGTGGAAGGCCTCCACCGTCTTGACCCAGTCGGCGTCGCCTTCCTCGATCTTGTCCAGCGACTCCTCGAGCTGGGCCGTGAACTCGACGTCCATGACCTCGGGGAAATACGGCACCAGCATGTCGTTGACCTGCATGCCGAGCTCGGTCGGGAAGAGCGTGCCCTTCTCGCGCCGGACGTACTCGCGGTCCTGAATGGTGGAGAGGATCTGCGCGTACGTGGACGGCCGCCCGATCCCCTGCTCCTCGAGCGTCTTGACGAGCGAGGCCTCGGTGAAGCGGGGAGGCGGCTGGGTGAAGTGCTGCTTGGGATCGAGGGCGAGGAGCTTGAGGATCTCTCCCTCGGTCAGGGGGGGAACCACGGACTCCTGCTCCTCTTCCGGCGTCGTCTCCGACTCCTCGCGCGACTCGACGTAGACGGCCATGAAGCCGGCGAACTTCAGGGTCGAGCCCTGGGCGCGGAAGAGACACCGGCCCGCCTCGATGTCGGCCGACACCGTGTCGTAGACGGCCGGCAGCATCTGGCTGGCCAGGAAGCGCTCCCAGATCAGGCGGTAGAGCGCGAGCTGGTCCTTGGAGAGAAACCGCGTGAGGGCCTTGGGCTCGCGCTCCACCGCGCTCGGGCGGATCGCCTCGTGGGCCTCCTGGGCGCTCTTCTTGGCCTTGTAGGTGGGCGCGGAGCCCGGCAGGTACTCGCGCCCGAGCCGCCCCGTGATCCACGTGCGCGCCTCGTCCTGCGCCTCGCGCGCCACCCGCACGGCGTCGGTGCGCATGTAGGTGATCAAGCCGACGGCGCCTTCGCTGCCGAGCTCGATGCCCTCGTAGAGCTGCTGGGCGAGCATCATGGTCTTCTTCGCCGTGAAGTGGAGCTTGCGGCTCGCCTCCTGCTGGAGCGTCGAGGTGATGAAGGGCGCGGCGGGATTCCGTCGCCGCTCCCCGCGCGTGACGCTCTTGACCCGCCAGGTGGCGCCGTGGAGCCCGGTCATGACCTTGAAGGTCTCGGCCTCGGAGGGCAGGCTCGCCTTCTCACCCTTGACCTCACGGAGGGTGGCCGTGAAGTCGGGCGGGTTCTTGCCCTTGAGCCGCGCGTGCAGCGACCAGTACTCGGTGGCCACGAAGGCCTGGATCTCGCGCTCGCGCTCCGTGATCAGGCGCACGGCCACCGACTGGACGCGCCCGGCCGAGAGGCCGCGCCGGATCTTCTCCCAGAGGAGCGGCGAGAGCTTGTAGCCGACGAGGCGATCGAGCACGCGCCGAGCCTGCTGCGCGTCCACCTTCTTGATGTCGATCTTGCCCGGGTGCAGGAAGGCGGCCTTGACCGCGCGCTCGGTGATCTCGTTGAACATGATCCGGTGCGTCTTGGCCTTGGGCACCCCCAGCTCCTGCGCGAGATGCCAGCCTATCGCCTCGCCCTCGCGGTCCGGGTCGGTGGCGATGTAGAGCGCGTCGACCTTCTCGGCGGCCTTCTTGAGGTCGTCGAGCACCTTCTTCTTGGCGGGCAGCACCCGGTAGTCGGGCTTGAAGCCTTTCTTCTCGTCCACGCCCAGCTTGCTCTTGGGGAGGTCGCGGACATGGCCCATGGAGGCCCGCACGATGAAGCTCGAATCCAGATATTTCTGGATCGTCTTGACCTTGGTGGGTGATTCGACCACCACCAGCGATTTCTTGGCCACTCTCTATCCTTTCGCGTGAGACTCAGGCAGCCACGAAGCGCTTCCCTTCGAGCTGCCGTATCCGCCCTTCGATCTCGAGCGTCATGAGAAACGCGGAGGCCCGTCCGGGCGCCAGTCCGCTCCTTTCGATGATCTGGTCTATGCCCACGGGTTCCTGCCCGATAACTCGAAGCAGGAGAAGGCTTTCGTCATTGCCTGCTTCTCGATGATCAGCCTGCCCTTGACCGTGGGCGAGGCGGTCTGGGCTACCCGCGTTCGCCGGGACAGCCACTGGCTTCACCTGGTCGCGGAAGCGGAGGGAAAGCTGGCCGACCACGTCCTCCCATCCCTGCACGAGGGCCGCGCCGTCCTGGATGAGGCGATGGGCACCCCGGCTCATGAGACTGGTCAACGGTCCCGGCACCGCCATGACCTCGCGCCCGAGCTCTCCCGCGAGGCCCGCGGTGATGAGCGAGCCGCTCTTCTCGGCGGCCTCCACCACCACCACGCCCAGCGATAGGCCGGCGATCACGCGATTGCGCACGGGGAAATAGCCCGCGAGCGGTGGCGTGCCCGGCGCAAACTGAGACACCACCGCGCCGCCCTCGGCGACTTCGAGCGCGAGCCGACGGTTCTCCGGCGGATAGATCACATCCACGCCCGAGCCCAGCACGGCGATCGTGCGGCCGCCCGCCCGGAGCGCGCCACGGTGGGCGGCGCTGTCGATGCCCCGCGCGAGCCCCGAGATAATCGTGATCCCGCGGGCCGCGAGGTCCGCGGCGAGACGCTCGGCGCACCCGATACCGTATTGCGTCGCCTCGCGCGCGCCCACGATCGCGATGGCGAGGGTATCGTCCGCCTCCAAGCGTCCGCGCACCCAGAGACGCTCGGGCGGCAAGGGAATCTCCCGCAAATTCGCAGGGTACGAGATCTCGTCGCGGGTGATACACATCGCCGCGGCGGCTGTCTCACCTTGGATACGCTCTCGCGTGACGCTCATTTAATGTCCATGCTCACGACACAGTGCCGACCAGTATAGCAAACGACCCTCGAAACCCCTCCAAACCGCCCTTCCTGGTACTGGGTCAAGTTGCGAGTCAGACGAGGCCCGAGGGAGCCAGCAACGCGAGGCGTACGTGGGTGTACGTTGAGCGTTGCTGGCGACCGAGAACGAAGTATGGCGAAGCAAATTGGCCCAGTACCTCAGCGGACGCGCGAGCCGCCATTGGTCCGGCCCGCGAGAAATCCGCGCGCCTGAGTGGCTGCCTCGCTTCGCGGATATTGCTTGATCACCTGCTCCCAGGCCGCGCGCGCCCCCGCCGCGTCCCCCATGGCGCGCTTGCACAGGCCGATCTTGAGCAGCGCCTCCGCGACCTGCGTGGTCTGCGTGTAGTTGTCGACCGTCTTCTGGAACTCCACGACCGCCTGCTTGTAGTCGCGCTGCCGGTAGAAGGCCTCGCCGATCCAGTTCTGGGCGGCCGCGGCCTGCGGGTGATTGGGGAATTGCGTGACGAACTCCGTGAACTCGAGGGCGGCCTGGCCATCTTCCCCCGCGCGGAGCTTGGCGAGGGCCGCCGCGAACATGCGATCCGCGTCGGGATTGCGGAGCGTCGGCGTGGGTGGCGCGACCGCCGCGCGCGGGGGCGCCGCGGGCGGCAGCATGGGCGGCGGAGGCTGCGACAAGGCCGCGGGCGGCGGCGTGGCCGGAGGGGTCACAGGAGTCGCGCGCTGGATGGCCTCCACGGCGAGACGCGCGTCGTCGACGGAGGCCTTGAGCTTGGCGAGCTGCTCGCTGAGGCTCTTGAGCTCGGTCACGAGAAAAGCCTGCTGGGCATCGAGGGCCTTGACCTCGCCGGTCAGCCGCCCGACTTCCTGCGTCTGCGTCTCCTGCGTTTTTCTCACGTCCTCGAGGGTGGCGGGACGCGGGGGCCGCTCCACCGCGGAGCGCTCCGCGGGTCCGGATGCGGGCGCCACGCTCTTGCTTCCGCTCGAGCAGCCGGCGACGATGAGGCCGACCACCGCGCAGATGATCGCGTGAAAAAAGAGACCAGCCATGATTGGGCACCGTAGCATCCGGTTCCACGCCAAGTCAAACCGCAGACGCAAGTGCGCCATTTTTGACTCAATCAGGCCTTTTCGCTAGCATGCGCGCATGATGGCCTTTCGAGCCGAGACGTGGCCGAGCTGCCGCAGGCACGAGCGTGTGGCCGTGCGAGGTAAGCGCCGAAGGTGCGAGCCGAGAGCTGAGTCGAGAGCGAGTACCTAAATGGACATCGAGTGGCCTTTCTATCTTTCCGCGTTGGCCGCAGGCGGCCTGTGGGGCTACGTCAGCCAGCGCGGCGGATTCTGTCTCGTGCGCGCGGTCTCCAACATGGTCCTCATGGGCGACGCGACGATTCTGCGCGCGTACGGGCTGGCGTTGCTCGTGGCCATGATCGGCGTGCAGGCCCTGCAGGCGGGAGGCCTCGTGGAGATCCCCATACGGCCCTTTCACTGGCTCTCGAACGTCACGGGCGGCCTCATCTTCGGCGCGGGGATGATGCTGGGCGGCGGCTGCTCGGGCAGTACCTGGTATCGAACCGGCGAGGGCGCGGTGGGCGCGTGGATCATCCTGCTGGGCTTTGCCCTCGGGGCCACTGCCGCGCGGCTGGGTTCCCTCGCGCCCGTTCGCGCGTCGCTCCAGGCTCCTGCCATCACGATCGGCGGCGCCCCTCCCACCCTGGCCACGATGCTCAGCGTCTCACCGTGGCTCGTCATCCTCGTGCTCGCGATCGCGGGGGCGATCTGGATGGCGAGGGCGCCGGGCGAGCCGCAGCATCGCAAGTGGTCCTGGCCCGCCACCGGCGTGGCCGCGGGTCTCCTCATCGCGGCCGGCTGGTGGGCCTCGAGCCTCGGCGGACCGCCCGTCGGTCTCACCTTCGCCGTCAACACCGGCGAGCTCCTCACCTACCCGCTCGTGGGCTTCCCCAACCGTGTGAACTGGAGCATGGTCATGCTCATCGGCGTGCCCGTGGGGGCATTCATCGCCGCCTGGGGCTCGGGCGAGTTCAGCTGGAAGCTGCCGCCAAGCTCGAGCCTCGTCAAGATCTTCTCGGGCGGGCTTCTCATGGGAGCCTCCGCCATCGTGGCCGAAGGCTGCAACGTGACGCAGGGACTGACGAACGGCGCGACCCTGGCCGTGGGCAGCCTGGTGACGCTCCTGTCCATGCTCGCGGGCGGCTGGCTGACCCTCTGGACCCTGTATTTAAGGAAGGAGTAGCGGAGGCTCCTTTACTTCCAGTTGTTCACGACCTGCCGGAGTATGGCGAACTCCCCGATGTGGTAGGCGTTGTGGTCGACGATGAGAATCGCTTCCCGGAGAATCGTCTGGCCGTCACCGTGCGGGATCTTTGCGTGCAGGTCGGTCCGCGGGTTCTTGACGAGGGCGATCATCTCCTTCAGATCGCTCTGGTACCTGGCGATGGTCTCGTCCCAGTCCTTCTTGGTCGCCTTGGCGTTCTTGGCCGGCCAGTATCCCCGCGGCCACTCGAGCTCCTCGTAGTCCGGATTCCTGATGAAGTCGATGATGTCCCACTGCGCGATCCGGATGTGCTCGAGCAGGTGCCAGAAGGTGTACGGCACGTTCGGCGGTCTGACGTTCATGTCCTTGAGGGGGAAGCCCTTGACCGCATCCGCCAGCGACATGTGCGCTTGGGTGCCGAGGAAGATGGCGAGCTGCTCGCGCAGCGCCTTGTCGCCGCGCATCGTCTAGCGGACCTCCCGGAGCAGGATGACGGGCACCATCTCGCCCGCCGCGATCGTGCTGTCACCGGGAATCACGGCGAGGCCATCGGCGGCGACCATGGAGCGAAGTATCCCGGAGCTCTGATCTCCGGTGAGCCGCGCTCCGTAACCCCCCGACTCGTCCGCGGTCAGCGCCACGCGCAGGAAACCTCTCCGCCGGCCCGGATTCGGGATGGCGGCGAGCGCCCGCGCCTGGACCACGGGCCGTTGCAATCGTGCATGGCCTCCCAGCCGCCGCAGCGCGGGGCGCACGAACAGCTCGAAGGTGACCATGGCCGAGACGGGATTGCCCGGCAGCGCGAAGACGGGCAACGCGCCCTTCCCCGTCGACGGAATGGTCGCGAAGGCGATGGGCTTGCCGGGGCGCATGTTGACGAGCCACAGGTGCTGCTCGGCTCCCAGCTTTTCGAGGGCCGCCTTGACGAAATCGTGCTCGCCGACGGAGACGCCCGCCGAGGAGATCAGGAGATCGCAGCCGAGTCCCCAGCGGAACCGCGCCTCGATCTCCTCGAGCCGGTCGGGCGCCACACCGAGAGGAACGGGCTCGCCGCCCGCCTCGATGACCTGCCCCGTCAGGGAATAGGTGTTGGAGTTGGGGATCTGCCCGGGGCCCAGGAGTCCGCCCAGGTCCACGATCTCGTCCCCCGTCGAGAGGATGCCCACGCGCGGCTTCCGCACCACTCGGACCTGCGCATGGCCGAGGGCGGCCAGCAGACCGAGCTCGGCCGGCCCGATCAGGCGCCCGCGCTCCAACACTGATTCGCCCGCGCGCATGTCCTCGCCGCGGGGCCGGACGAACTCGCCAGCCTTGACGGGCCGAGCCACGAGGAGCGTGGTCCCCTCCGTTGTGACCTCTTCTTGCGGAATGACGCTATCAGCGCCGTCGGGTAGCGGCCCGCCCGTGAAGATGCGGAAGGCCTGTCCGGCGGTGAGCGGCTTGTCGGCCACGTGCCCCGCGGCAATGCGCCCGGCGATCTCGAGCCGTGCCGGAGACTTCGTGGAAGCGCCTGTGGCATCGGCGCTCCTCAGCGCATAGCCGTCCATCGAGGAGTTGGGCCATGGTGGGAGATCGAGGGTCGAGGAGACGGCGTGGGCGAGCACGCGGCCGAGGGCGCGCGTGAGGGGCACCTGCTCCTCACCGAGGGTACCCACCCGCGCCAGTATCCGCTCGAGGGCTTCTTCGACCGAGATCATGCGGGCATTGTAGCAAGGGGTCCTGGCGAGCGCCTTCGCGACCAAGAGGTATCCGAACGAACACGTCAAAGTCCGCATTCAAAGTTTTTCGCTTGACAGCTTCGTCGCCGGCCCTCGGTCGTGCGGCGGCAACCTTCAGATCGTACCAGCCCAGCGGCACGCTCAGGCTCACCGGTCGACAGTTGGATGCGATCGGAACAAGAATCACTTCCCGGTCGAGATCGCACGCCTCGAAGGCTCCCGGAGGCCCAGAAAATCAGGGGCCACGGGGGCGTCCGAGTTGACTCGGAGAAGGCCTGAATGTGGGGTGGGCGATCGGCGTCCTGCATCCTCTCGCCCAGACCGTCCGATCTAGTCCGTCGCGGTGCGAATCGGGCTAACCGACGCTCTTGTCCTGCCGCTCCACGGGCTCGCGAGGGAGCGTCCACGCCGCGAAAAGCCCCAGCACGTTGCCGCCCGCCGCGATCAAGATCGCCGCCCCGTAGCTCCGCGTCACGTCGAACAGGTGGCCCGCGGTGATCGGCAGGACGATGGCGCCGGCGCACCACGCGAGGTAGATCCGGCTGGCGATGCGACCGTACAGCTCACGCCGCCAGTACACGGCGACGGCGGCGGCCGTGACGCCCGACATCAGCCCATAGCCCGTTCCGACGAGGGCGAGCGATACGACCGCAATCGCGGGCGTGGGCCAGACCGTCAGCGCCACGTTGCCGGCGAGCGCGACCGCGTGGGCGACGGCGGCGACGGTCGGGACCGTGAACCAGTCCACCAGCCATCCGCCGCCCACACGGGCGACCGCGATCGTCGCCGCGATGAACGTCGTGCCGGAGATGGCGACCGCGGCGGCCCCGCCGTACGCGGCGATCATCCCGGCCGCCTGGCTGAGCACCATGAGCCCGGCCGAGGCCGCGAGAAAGAACACGAGCGAGAGTGTCCAGAACACGGACCGACGCCGCTCGCGCTCTTCCGGGGTCGCCACCGCCGCGCCGGACGAGAGCGTGACGCCGGCGCGCGTGATCAGCCACGCGCTGAGCAGGCCCGTCACGCCGAGGACCGTGGCGAGCGCGCCGAGAGTGGCGCGGACACCGAACGCGCGAATGCCCCATCCGAAAAGGGGAGCCGCGATCACGGCGCCCGCGGGATACAGACCCACGAGGTACCCATTCACCAGGCCATGGTGTCGCGTGACGGCGAGGTTCACGACCTGCTGCGAGAGGATATAGGCGGCGCCGCCCCCGGCGCCGAAGCACAGGCCGTAGCCCACCGCGAGCTGGAGCAGGTTGCCTGCCGTCGCCGCCAGCGTGATGCCGAGCATGGTCGACGTCGCGCAGACGAGCACCAGAACCGGCGTGGGAGCAAGACCGTAGACGTAGGGCGTGAGGTTTGCGCCGCCCCCGAATCCCGCGGAGGCGAGGGCGAAGACGAGCGCGAGCTCGGCGCGGCTCAGTCCGAGGAGCGACTCGAGAGGCTTCAGGAACACGCTGAACGCGTAGAGCGAGCCGAGCGGAAGATTGAGCACAGTGGCGGCGGCAATCGCGCGCCCCGGGCTCGGCCTCGTCGTAGTGTCGACGACGGCGCTACTTGGCCTGGCGGAGGACGGGATTGTAGGTCTGGAGGAAGCGGCGGCGGCTTAGCGCGAAGAGGGCGAAGAAGCCCGCGGTGATCAGGACCTCCTTGACCCCGAGGGGGAAACCGATCGCCCGGTCGAGGGACGGGAAGACCACGAGCACGTGCTCGACGAAGATCGAGATCCAGCCGAAGAAGAGGATGACCACGAGGACCTTGTGCCGGGTGGGCGGCCGCCCGGTCAGGCGCTTGAGCAGGTAGGCGAAGGGGATCAGCCAGCCGAAGATGAAGACGAGCCACGCCACCACGCCCCACGGCGGGTTGAAGAAGCGCGCCACGAAGAAGCGGGTCTCGATGGGCACGTTGCCGTACCAGATCACGAGGTACTGCGAGAAGAAGAAGTACATCCACATGACCGACATGGCGAAGGTGAGCTTGGCCATGTCCTGGATGCCCGAGGGCGCGACGTTGGTCACCCCGCGCGCGTTGGCGCGGATGGTCAGGAAGGTCACGAGCCCGAAGCCCGTGTACAGTGCCTTGACCACGTAGTAGCCGCCGAAGAGCCCGCTGTACCAGATGGGGTCGAGGGTCATCACGAGGTCGAAGGCCCACAGGGAGACCACGAGCACGAAGAGGATGAGGAGCGTGGTCGCGAGCTTGTTCCGGCGCGCCTCCGCCTCCTGGGTGTCCGCGCCACCCTTGTCCTGGGCGAAGACAGCCTTGGCGAAAGTCAGCGCCACCCAGTAGAGGGCCGCCGTCCCGATGGCGATCCGGATCGCCATGAAGGGCACGTTGAGCCAGACCGCCTTGTTCTCGATGGGCGCGCTCACCCAGGGATAGAGGGTCGCCCGCCCGAAGAACAGGATCACGAAAAGGATGAGGGAGACGGGAAGAAAGCCCGCCGTGGTGAGCGCGATGCGCTTCACGGAGGGCGACCAGCGCCCCTCGGTGACCTGGATCGCCCCCGCCAGGGTCGGGCCGACGATGGCGAGGCACGACCAGAAGATGAGGTTGACGAGGTAGATGCCCCAGGTCGACTTGGGATCGGCCCGGAACACGCCGAAGAGGAAGGCGGCGGCGCCGAGGAGCGCCAGGAGCCAGAGGAGCCCCGTCCCCTTGCCCGCGGAGTCGCCGGTCGCGTCGGGGCTCATTTCTGGGCCAGGGTGCGCAGGTAGTTGACCACGTGCCAGCGCTCCACCGGAGAGAGCGCCTCGGCGTAGGACGGCATGACGGCGCCGCCCACCGAGAGATAGCTCTGCCAGTACCCGTCGGTGCGGGCCTTCTGGAGCCCCGCATTGCTCAGGTCGGCCGGGGGCACGAACTTGGTCGCCACGAGCCCGTCGCCCTTGCCGGAAGGACCGTGGCAGGGCGTGCAGTACACCACGTAGAGCCTCTCGCCCGTCTTGATCGACTCCGGGGTGGGCGGCACGGGGTTCTTGCGCGCGGAGGCGGCCTCGCGCTGCTCCTTGGAGTAGTAGAGCTGCCCGCCCTCGCGCGGCAGGCTACCCGGGGCCATGGCGAACGACATCTCGCCCGGCATGATCCGCTGGGTCACCGTCATGTTGTGGTTCCACCGGTACACGAGCAGGATCCCCTGCACCGACGCCGCGCCGCCGACCATCAGGAGGACGAGGACGAAGACGTACTTCATCATCGCCGCACCTCCTCCGCGCCGGAGGCGGTCAGGAGCGAGGTCACCGTGGCCGCCGTCTCCGGCGGGCAGCTCACCGCCACCCCGAAGCGATCGAGGGTGAAGCGCGGATCGTACGTCGGCGAGGGGGAGAGCTTGGGCAGCCGCCCGAGCAGGAGGATGGCGAGGGCGGTGGCCAGGCCGCCGAAGAGGATGGTCAGCTCGAAGGCGATGATGACGAAGGGCGGGTACGACACCGGATCCTTCGCCCCCGTGACCAGGCTCCACTTGAGCGAGGACCAGATGGTCAGGAAAAAGCCCGTGCTCGTCCCCGTGAGGGCGCCGATCAGGGTGAACAGGCGCACCTTGGAGAGCGGCCGCACCCGCTCGACCTCCTCCTCGATCTCCTCCACCGGCACCGGCGTGTAGACGGTCAGCTCCGAGAAGCCCCTCTCGCGGAGCTTCCGGATGGCATCCAGCGTCGTGTCGACGTGGGCGAAGATGCCGAGCACGCTCGCCATGGCTAGTGGCGTTCCCCGTGCGCGTGCTTGAGGGGATGGGGTAGCACCTCCTTGACCTCGACGATGGACAGCGACGGCATGACGCGGATGAAGCCCAGGAACAGGAGCATGAACCACGCGAACGAACCGACGATGATCGTGGAATCCGTCAACGTCGGATAGTACGTGCCCCAGGTGTACGGGTAGAAATCGAAGCCGAGGCCCAGGACGATGATGTTGAAGCGCTCGAACCACATCCCCACCAGGACGAAGAGAGACACGATGTAGAGCGTCACCACATGCGTGCGCGCTTTCTTCCAGAACAGCACGATGGGCACGAGACTGTTGCAGAAGTACTGGAGCCAGAAGGCCCACGCGTACTGTCGGGTGGCCCGGTAGAAGAGCGAGGCCCGCTCGAAGTGCTCGCCGCTGTACCACGACGTGAAGGCTTCGCACGCGTAGAAGTAGGTCAGAACCAGGCTCGTGACCAGGATCAGCTTGCCCATCGCGTCGAGGTGCTTGTCCGTGATGTAGTCATACCAATTGAAGAGATAGCGCATGGGGAGCATCAGGAGCAGGACCATGGCGAAGCCCGAGAAGATGGCCCCGTCCACGAAGAAGGGGGCGAAGAGCGTCGAGTGCCAGCCGGGCACGAGGGCCATGGCGAAGTCGAAGGACACCACGCTGTGCACGGAGAGCACGAGAGGGGTGGCCAACGCGGCCAACAGCCCGTAGGCCCGGCGATAGTGCCGCCACTGCGAGTCCGAGCCCTCCCAGCCGAGCGAGATGACGGCGTAGATCTTCTTCTTGATCCCGGTTGATTGATCCCGCAGGGCGGCCACGTCGGGCACCAGGCCCACGAGGAAGAAGACCACGCTGATGGTCAGGTACGTCGAGATGGCGAAGACGTCCCACACGAGGGGCGACTTGAAATTGGGCCAGAGGTAGCGCTGGTTCGGGTACGGCGTCAGCCAGTAGGCGAACCACATGCGCCCGGCGTGGATGAGGGGGAAGAGCCCGGCCGTCATGACGGCGAAGACGGTCATGGCTTCGGCGCCCCGGTAGATCGAGGTGCGCCACTTCGCGCGGAAGAGGTACAGGATGGCGGAGATGAGGGTGCCGGCGTGCCCGATGCCGATCCAGAACACGAAGGTGGTGATGTACATCGCCCACATCTGGGGCGTGCGCTTGCCCGCCGCGCCCATGCCCGTCCAGATCTGGAAGGCCCAGGCGAGCACGCCGCACCCGAGGATGAGGGCGACGAGGCACATCCAGGCGAAGTAGGTGTTGCCCGGCATGCTGACGGTGCGGGCGACGTCCCGGTTGACGTCCGCCCAGGAGGGCTGGCCCGGCCGGGTCGCCACGCTCATGCCTTGTGCCCCTTCTCCGCCCCGTGGCCTCCCGTCTCGCCCCGGACGACCTTGGCGAGATAGGTCACGGCCGGCCTCGTCCCCAGCTCCTGCAGCACGTGATAGCTGCGCGGGCTCACGGAGAGCTTGGCCACCCGGGCCGCGCCTTCCTTGAGATTGCCGAAGGTGATGGCCTGGGTCGGGCAGGTCTGCTGGCAGGCCGTCTGGATGTCGCCGTCCTTCACCGCGCGCTCCGCCTCGCGCGCATCGTTCTTGCCCTTCTCGATGCGCTGGATGCACATGGTGCACTTCTCCATGACGCCGAGCTGGCGGACGGTGACGTCGGGATTCAGCTGCTGGTCGAGGGGCGCCGTCCACGTGTAGTTGAACCAGTTGAAGCGGCGGACGTGATACGGGCAGTTGTTGCCGCAGTACCGCGTGCCCACGCAGCGGTTGTAGACCTGCGCGTTGAGGCCTTCCTTCGTGTGGTAGGCGGCGTAGACGGGACAGACGGGCTCGCACGGCGCCACCGCGCAATGCTGGCAGAACATGGGCAGGAACACGTTGGTCTTCCCGCCCTGCCCCTTCTCCCATCGCTCGAGGCGGATCCACTGCTGGGCGCGGCCGTAGGCGACCTGGGCCTTGCCCACCACGGGAACGTTGTTCTCTGCCGAGCAGGCGACCACGCAGGCCTGGCAGCCCGTGCAGGCGTCCACGTCGACCGCCATCCCCCAGCGGTAGTCCGGATACTTCACGGGCGGATACATGCTGGGAAGGCTCGCGCCCTCCGGCGACTTGCCGCGCAGCTCCATCTCGCGCGCCGCGGCGAGGCCGACGATCTCCGCGATCTCACGGTTCTCGTCGTCGAAGGTCGCCTGCGGGATGGCGAGCGGACGGCGCGCGCCCGTGCGCGCGAGGCTCACCTTCACCGCGAGATGCGGCAGTCCGCCCGAGGCCGCCTCGGGCGCGGCGGGCAGGAGCTGCAGCGGGCTCGCTCCGCCGTTCAGGAAGACGTCGTGCTCCGTGTTCGTCCTGATGCGACCGCCGTTGGCGAAAGCGCCCGGAAAATCGTGCCCCAGCCCCATGGCCACGGCCACCGCGCCTGGGTGCAGCGTCTTCGAGGGCCAGGCGGGCAGCTCGATGCTCCCGTGCGGAGAGGTCAGCTTGACCATGTCTCCGCGGCCGAGTCCGAGCTTGTCCGCCGTCTCGACGGGCACCTCGACCCAGCCGTCCCACGCGACCTGGGTCATGACATCGGGAGCTTCCTGGAGCCACGGCTTGTCCGCCGAGCGGCCATCGTAGAAGCGCGCGGAAGGGTACAGGAGGAGGGCATGCGTGCCGTCGCCCTCGAGCTTGGCCGGCTCTCCCGTGAGTCTCCCGATGTTCGCCTTACCCACCGCCGCCGTGGCGGGCGCGCCCCACACGCCACCGCGCCGGAGCGACTCCTCCCAGAAATCGGCGAAGACCTTCCCGCCGCCGTGCTGGCGCGCGAGCCCTTGCCACTGCTCGCGGACATACTCCTCGAAGCTTCCCCACTTGAGCGGGCCCTTGCCCTCTTCGGTGCCGAGCGCCCGCCGCCCGAGCGAGAGCAGGATATCGCCCGTCGACTTGCCGTCCACGGGCTTGCCGTCCATGGTCACCGGCCCCATGGTCGGCTGCATGAGGCCGATGACGCCATCGCGCGCGGCGTAGTCGCCCCACGACTCGAGCGCGTGGAGGGCGGGAAGGACCACGGTGGACTTGGCCGTGGTCTCCGTCGGATGGCTGGCCAGACTGACCACGAGGCCGACCTTGGCGAGGGCCTCGCCGAAGCCGGACTTGGCGGGCATGTTGTACACGGGGTTGACGTCGGCGAGGACGAGGACGTCGATCTCGCCGGCGGCCATGGCCTGCGTGAGCTTGGTCATGTCGGCATACGAGCCGGTCTTGCCCAGCGCGGCGTCGGCTCCGAAGCGGATGGTCTTGCCCACGGCGCCCACGGCGCTGTTCAGGAGATTGACGGCGATGAGGGTGTCGGTGGCCTGCGGCCCCGTCATGGCCACGCCCCCGCCGATGGCGAGGGCGCCGTTGGCCTGCGCGAAATCGTGGGCGATGCGCTTGATGGTCTCCGCGGGAACGCCCGAGATCTCCGCCGCCTTGGCGACATCCACGCCCTTGACGGCGGCGCGCAGCGCGCCCGCGTCGGCTTCCTTGGCGTGCCGTCCCTCCTCCAGGATGACCTGGAGCATGGCGAGGGCGAGGACGCCTTCCGTGCCGGGCGCGTTGCGCAGCCACTCGTCGGCATTGGCCGCCGTCATGGACTGGCGGGGCTCGACGTGCACGAAGGTGCCCGCGCGGCCGCGGCCGAGGGCGTGCATGCGGGCGAAGGCGCCCGCATAGGCCACGGGGTTGATCCACGTCTCGAGGAAATCGGCGCCGAAGGAGAGGAGGTAGCCCGCCTCCTCGATGGCGTAGTGCGGGATGGCGTCCCGCCCGAAGGCCGCCCGGTTGGCCGCGCGCAGGGCCTCGTAGCCCAGGGGCTCGTACGCGATGCGCGGGCGCGCGCCCAGGGCCCGCGTCCACTCGTCCATGAGGCGGCCGAGGCTGCCCGTCTCGAGACCGCTCACCAGCGCGATTCTTCTCCCCTGCCGCCCCTTGACGAGGGCAGTCAGCTTGTCGCCCGCCTGCTTCTCGACATCGTCCCAGGCCGCCGCTTTCCCGCCGGACTGCGCGCCGCGGAATCGATCAGGGTGATAGAGGCCCTGGAGCTGGGCCTGGCCGCGGATGCAGAGCGCGCCAGCGTTGACGGGATGATCGGGATTGCCCTCGAGCTTGATGACGCGGCCGTCGCGATTCTTGGCCACGAGGCCGCAGCCCGATGGACATTCGCGGCACACCGTCGAGAAGTAGGCGGCGACGCCGGGCACGATGCCGTCGGGAGGGACGACGTAGGGAATGAGCTTGAGGGGCGTCTGGCCGAGCAGCTCCTCGGCCTCCTTCCCACAGCCCGCGGCAGCCACCGCGGCGCCGGAGGTGGCGACGATCTTGAAGAACGCGCGCCGGTTCATTCCCGCGGGGCCTGGTCCGCTCTCGCCCGGCTCGCTCATGCCACGCTCCGCCGAGTCATGCGGGATCGAGGTCGAGACGAGATGGAGAAACACCGGGATGGAGAATCTGGGACCGCAGAAGCGAAAGCCGTGGTGAACACAGCGGGCTCACCCACCATTGACGCTCATCCGCTCCTTGCGCGCCGATCAGCTGCCGCGCGTGTGATGCGCTCCGGGATGGCCGGCGGACGAACTCTCCGGGCTACGGCCTTGTGAACCGTATCACGCAGAAAAAGCAGGGTCAATAGTCATCTTGCCGATTTTCGCGATGCGGGACTCCCGCGCGGCCGCGGGTCAGCGGAGTGTCGTCAGAGCCTCGCGGGCGGCCCGCGCCGCCGCCTCGAGATCGGCGTCGCTGTGGGCGAGCGAGACGAAGGCCGCCTCGAATTGCGAGGCAGCGAGAAAGACGCCGCGCGCGAGCATGGCGTGGAAGAAGCGCGCGTAGCGCTCGGTGCTCGCGCGCTTGGCCGAGGCATAGTCCGTCACGGGCCCGTCGGTGAAGAAGGCGGTGAGCATGGAGCCCACGCGGTTGACCGTGAGGGGGATGCCCGAGGCGCGCGCGCCGTCCGCGAGCCCGGCCTCGAGGGTGGCGCCGGCGCGCTCGAGCCGCGCGTAGACGGCGGGATCGGCGAGAGCGCGGAGCGTGGTCAGGCCCGCCGCCACGGCCAGCGGATTCCCCGAGAGCGTGCCCGCCTGGTAGACGCCGCCGAGGGGCGAGATGCGCTCCATGAGCGCGCGCGGGCCGCCATAGGCGCCCACGGGCAGGCCGCCGCCGATGATCTTGCCGAGGCAGGTCAGGTCCGGGCGCACTCCGTAGCGGGCCTGGGCTCCGCCATAGCCCAGGCGGAAGCCGGTGATGACCTCGTCGAAGAGAAGGAGGGCGCCGTGACGATCGCAAAGCTGCCGGAGCCCTTCCAGGAACCCCGTGGCGGGCGGCACCACGCCCATGTTGCCGGCCACGGGCTCGACGATGACCACCGCGACCTCGCCCCCGCGCGCGGCCATCAGCCGCTCGACGGCGCCGAGGTCGTTGAAGGGCGCGGTCAGCGTCATCCGGGCCAGGGCTTCCGGCACGCCCAGGCTGTCGGGCACGCCGAAGGTCGCGCCGCCCGAGCCCGCCTTGACGAGGAGGCTGTCGGCGTGGCCGTGGTAGCAGCCCTCGAACTTGATGATGAGATCACGGCCGGTGGCGCCCCGCGCGAGACGGATGGCGCTCATGGCCGCCTCCGTCCCCGAGGAGACCAGACGCACCATCTCCATGGACGGCACCGCGGACACGATGAGATCGGCCAGCTCGACCTCGCCCGGGGTCGGCGCGCCATAGCTCGTGCCCCGCGCCAAGGCCTCCCCCACCGCCTCGATCACGGCGGGGGCGGCGTGGCCCAGGATGAGCGGGCCCCAAGAGCCGAGGAAATCGATGTAGGAGCGGCCGTCGACATCCGTGATGCGGCTGCCCTCGGCGCTCCGGACGAAGAAGGGAGTGCCGCCCACGCCGCGAAAGGCCCGGACGGGGCTGTTGACGCCGCCGGGAAGCACACGCTGGGCCCGGCCGAAGAGCGATTCCGAGCGAGAAGCCGTCATGGCGCCGGTCAGGACTGCGGGCGCTTCCAGTCGAAGGCGATGAAGTCCCCCGCGGCGGGGTCCCAGCGAAAGGCCCCCGCCTCCACCACCCGCCCCTCCATCACCGAGAGCACGACGTAGGTCGCGTCCGGATACGCGGGCTCTCCATTGACGAGGGCGTTGCGCTTGTCCGTGGGAGAGAAGTAGGCGCCCGTGTCGATGTGGGAATGATAGATGGTGAGGACGCGAAAGCCCTGCGCCTCTCGCCGGCCGATGGCGATCAGGTCGGCGGGATCGATGTAGTAGGCGGTTCGCGCATCGCGCGGGTGGCGCACGGGATCCTTGGCGTGAAGCTCGTTCTGCATGTTCCGGCAGGGCATCAAGATTCGCTCGAGTGGCGGCTCTGGCCGGTCCAGGACCACGCCACAGCATTCCGACGGGTACTCAGCGACGGCCTGCGCTTCGACCCGCGCGTATTCTTCGGGCGTGAGAACAACCATCGTCAGACGAGAGCTGCCTCGGACGAGGACAGGCCAGCCCCCCCGGCGAGGGCCGGAATAATCGAAACCTCGTCCCCGTCCTTCAGGGTGGTGCCGAGCCCGTCCAGCGATTCGATCGCCTCGCTGTTCACGTACACGTTGACGTGATCGTGGATCTCCCCCGCCTCGTTGCGCACGAGGCCTTTGAGCGCCCCGAATCGATCCTCGAGCTCGTCGAGCAGCCCGCGCACGTCCTGCGCGTCCACGGACACCTTGTCCTTGTTGTTGGTCGCCCGGCGAAAGGGCGTGGGTATGTACACCTCGACGCTCATCATTGCTCTCCTTGCCGTTCGGAACGAGACGCTTTCAGAACTGCACGCTGAGATAGCGCTCACCAGTATCGCACAGCACGGTGACCACGACCCGGTCGGCGGGGAGCGCCTCGGCGACCCGACAGGCCGCCCAGACATTCGCTCCCGCCGAGATGCCCACGAGCAGCCCTTCCTCGCGCGCCAGTCTCCGCGAGGTCGCGGTGGCGTCCTCGTCGCGCACCAGGATCACCTCGTCGAGCACGTCCCTATTCAAGACGCCGGGCACGAAGGACGCGCCGATGCCCTGGATGCCGTGGGGGCGAGCCCGCCCGCCCGAGAGCACGGGCGAGCGCGCCGGCTCGACGCCGATCACGCGCACACCGGGCACGCGATCCTTGAGGACTTCCCCCACTCCCGTGACCGTGCCCCCCGTCCCCACTCCCGCCACGAAAGCGTGGATGCGCTCCTCGGTTGCCTCCAGGATCTCCAGCGCGGTGGCCCGTCGATGCGCCTCGGGATTGGCCGGGTTCTCGAACTGCTGGGGCATGAAATAGTCCGGGTGCTCGCGCTGGAGCTCCTGGGCCGCGAACACGGATCCGGACATCCCCTCGATGGCCGGGGTGAGATGGATCTCCGCCCCGTAACGCGCGAGGAGGCGCTGACGCTCGACGCTCATGTCATCCGGCATGGTCAGGATGAGCCGGTAGCCGCGCACCGCGCAGACCATGGCGAGCCCGATGCCCGTGTTGCCGCTCGTGGGCTCGACCACGGTGGCGCCGGCCTTGAGCGCGCCGCGGCGCTCGGCGTCCTCGATCATGGCCACGGCGATGCGGTCCTTGACGCTGCCCCCCGGATTCAGCGATTCCATCTTCGCCAGCACGGTCGCGCCGTCGCTCTTGGGCAGCCGATTGAGCTTCACGAGCGGCGTTCCGCCGACCACGTCGAGCACCGAAGCCGCGATCTTCGGCCGGCCCGTGGCTGCCAGTCTTCGCTGAGTCATGGCCACCAATCCTATCGGGAACGTCAGTTCCCCGCCAAAAAAAAGGTCAGATGTGATACATCGGTTTGGCCAAGGCGCGACGCTCGAAGGCTTGACGCCGGAGATCCTCGAGCGTGGTGCCGTCGACGACGGAATCCACGGCCTCCGAGACGGCGCGCCAGAGCGCCACGAGATCACCGGCAGCGTCTCCCGGCATCGCCCGCCCCGACCGTCCCGCGCCGCCCACGCCCGAGGGACCCTCGACGGCGCGCAGCACGGCGCCCACGGTGATCTGGGCGGGCGGCTTGGCCAGCCGATAGCCGCCGGAAGAGCCGCGGCGCGAGTGGAGAAATCCCGCCCGCTTGAGCCCGAGCAGCACCTGCTCGAGATAGCGCTGGGGAATGCTCTGGCGCTTCGCGATGTCCTGGATGGGCTCGAGCGTGTCGGGATCTCGAAGGGCGAGGTCGAGCATGGCCTTGATGGCGTATTCGCCCTTGGCGGATATCCTCACGGGCGGCGCCGCTCCAGCACGCGCGCCGCCTCCTTGGCGAAGTACGTGATCACGATGTCGGCCCCCGCCCGGCGGATGCCCGTCAGCGCCTCCATCATGGCCGCCTCTTCGTCGAGCCAGCCGAGCTGGCCGGCGGCGCGGATCATCGCGTACTCGCCCGACACGGAATATGCGGCCACGGGCAAACCGAACTCCGCCTTCACCCGTGAGAGCACGTCCAGGTACGGCAGCGCGGGCTTGACCATCACGATGTCCGCGCCCTCGTCGACGTCGAGGGCGACCTCGCGCATGGCCTCCATGGCGTTGGCGGGATCCATCTGGTACGCGCGCCGGTCGCCGAACTGCGGGGTGGAGTCCGCCGCCTCGCGGAACGGCCCGTAGAAGGCGGAGGCGTACTTGGCGGAGTAGGCCATGATCGGCGTCTCCTGGTACCCGCTCTCGTCGAGCACCTCGCGAATGGCGGCCACGCGCCCGTCCATCATGTCGGAGGGAGCCACGAGATCCGCTCCCGCCTCCACGTGGGAGAGCGCGGTGCGCGCGAGCAGATCGAGGGTGGGATCGTTCTTGACGCGGCCGTCCTCGACCACGCCGCAGTGGCCGTGGCTCGTGTACTCGCAGAGGCACACGTCGGTGATGACGAGGAGGTCGGGAATCGTGTCCTTCACGGCGCGGACCGCCTGCTGGATGATGCCGTCCTCGGCGTACGCCTCGCTGCCGCGGGGGTCCTTTTCTGCGGGCAGGCCGAAGAGGAGCACGGCGGGGATGCCCATGGACGCCGCGTCCTTGCACTCCTTCAGCAGCTCGTCCACCGAGAGGCGGCTCTGCCCCGGCATGGAGCCGATGGGCTCGCGCACTCCGCGGCCATGGGCCACGAAGAGCGGGTAGACGAAATCATCCACCTTGAGGTGGGTCTCGCGGACCATCTTGCGCAGGAGCGGCAGCTCGCGGAGACGACGGGGTCGGTACAGGGGCGACGGCATGGCTGATCTCTCCTTCTCTCTTCTCTGGGCGCCTGGGTCAGTGGCGCGGGGCGCCCTTGGACTTGTAGTACTTTTCGAGCGCGGCGGCGAGGCCGGCGATGGTGTACTCCTCCGCCACGATCTCAGGCTCGAGCCCCGCCGCGGCGGCGGTGGCCCGCGTGACGGGCCCGATGCAGGCGACGGTGACGCCGGCCATGAGCCGCTCGAGCTCGCCGGGCGCGAAGATCGACACGAAGTGACGCACCGTCGAGGAGCTGGTGAACGTCACCGCGTCGACCACGCCCGCTCCCAGCGCCTGCTTGAGCTCCGCCATGTTCTCCGAGGCGGGGCGCGTCCGGTACGCCGCCACTTCCTCGACGCGCGCGCCCAGCCTCTCGAGCTCGCGCACGAGGAGATCGCGCGTCTCGGCGGCCCGCGCGAGCAGGACGCGCTGGCCCGGCCGCACCAGGGCGGCGAGCGCGCGCGCGAGCCCCTCGGCGACGTATTCCTCGGGCACGACCGTGGCGGGAAGGCCCACCGACGAGAGCGCCTCGGCGGTGGCGGGCCCGATGGCGGCGACACGGCAGCGCCCGAGGGCGCCCGCGTCGAGGCCGAGGGCGGACAGCCGGGCCTTCACCATCTCCACGCCATTGACGCTCGTGAAGACGGCCCAGTCGTACTCGCCGCCCCGCCGGAGGGCGGCGTCCAGCGGCGCCCAGGTCGGAGGCGGCTCGATGGCGATCGTGGGCGCCACGAGCACGCGCGCGCCCGCGGCCTCGAGCAGCGCCACGAAGCTCGCCGCCTGCGCCTTGGCGCGCGTGACGACAACCAGCCGGCCCGCGAGCGGCCGCGCGGTCTCCACGGCCGCCATCATGCCGGGCCCCCCCGGCTCGCGTCCAGGAGCTCGGCGGCGCCGCGCGAGAGGAGATCCTCGGCCAGGGCCCGGCCGAGCGCCGCGGCCTGCGCAGACGCGCCCTGCGTGCGTCCCCTGACCATGGTCTTGCCGTCGGGACTCGCCACGAGGCCGTCCAGATGAAGCGTGGCGCCGTCGAGCTGGGCATGGCCCGCCACCGGGGTGTGACATCCCGCCCCGAGTCTCTCGAGAAATGCCCGCTCCGCGAGCGCCGCCATTCTCGTCCCAGTGTCGTCCACGGCCCCCAGAACTTCAAGCACCGCGCCGTCGGCCACCCGTGCCTCGATGGCCAGGATCCCCTGCCCGACCGCCGGGAGAAACTCCTCGGCAGGCAGCGTTTGCGCGTGGCTCGGTCGCGCGCCGAGACGGTCGAGCCCCGCCTGCGCCAAGATGATCGCCTCGTACTGGCCCTCCGCCAGCTTGCGGAGCCGCGTATCGACATTGCCGCGAATGGGCTCGGCGCGAACATCCGGGCGTCGATGAAGGAGGAGGGCGCGCCGGCGAAGGCTCGAGGTGCCGACGCGCGCGCCCGGCGGCAAATCGTCGAGCCCCGCCTCGTCGCGGGTGACGAGGACGTCGCGGGGATCCGCCCTCGGCGCGTAGGCGACGAGCACGAGACCGTCGGGGAGGAGCGCGGGCATGTCCTTCAGGCTGTGGACGGCCGCGTCCACGCGCCGTTCCAGGAGCGCCTCCTCGATCTCCTTGACGAAGAGCGCCTTGCCCCCGAAGTCCGCGAGGGCGACGTCGGCGAGCCGGTCGCCGGTGGTGGTGATGAGCGCGACGTCGATCTCGACGCCGCGGCCGCGCAGGCGCTCGGCCACCAGCTCCGTCTGGGCGAGGGCAAGACGGCTCCCCCGGCTCCCCAGGGTGAGCCTCACGGCTCGCGCCCGGCGCCGCCCCTCGGGTGGAGGCCGAACAGCTCCGAGATGAACTCGATCCAGCGACGATGGTGGCCCGCGCGCGAGGAGTCGCGGAGCTTCACGGTGGGGCCGTGCAGGACCTTGTTGACGAGCCCCTGGGAGAGGGCCTCGAGCGCTTCGCGCGTGGCGGGGTCGGCCCCGGGAAGCCGGGCGAGGGCCCGGGCGACCTCGGCGCGGCGGATCTCCTCGAGCTTCTCGCGCAGGGAGACGATGGTGGGAACCACTTCCAGGTCGCGCAGCCGCGCGGCGAACTTGGTCACCTCGCGCTCCACGAGGGCCTCCGCCCGCTGGGCCTGGCGGTGGCGCTCGCGCAGGTTGGCCTCGACCACCGAGCGCAGGTCGTCCACGTCGTAGACGAAGACGCCGTCGAGCGCGTTGACGGCGGGCTCGACGTTGCGCGGCACCGCGATGTCGATGAGGAAGAGCGGCCGTCCCCGGCGGGCGTGGAGGACGCGCTCCACCTCGGCGGCCCGGATGATGGGCTCGGGCGCCGCGGTCGACGTGATGACGATGTCGACCTGCGCGAGCACGGGGAGGAGCTCCTCGAAGGGCACGGCGGTGCCCGCGAGGTCCCGCGCGAGGGCCTCCGCGCGCGCCCACGTGCGATTGGCGACGTAGACGGGGAGCGTCCCCTCCTCCACCAGATGCCGCGCGGCCAGCTCACCCATCTCGCCCGCTCCCACGAGCAGCACCGATCGCCCGTCGAGGCCGCCGAAGATCTTGCGGGCCAGCTCCACGGCGGCGAAGGACACGGATACGGCGTGGCGCCCCACCTCGGTATCCGTGCGCACGCGCTTGGCGACCGCGAAGGCCTGGCTCATGAGCGAGTGGAGCACGGGGCCCACGGTCCGGCACGCCTGGGCGAGGGCGAAGGCGTCCTTGACCTGCCCGAGGATCTGCGGCTCGCCCAGGACCATCGAGTCGAGACTGGAGGCGACCCGGAAGGCGTGCTGCACCGCCTCCACCCCGCCATGCGTGTAGAGCAGCGGCTCGAGGGTGGGGAGCCCGATGCCCCGCTGCGCGCCCATTTGGCGAAACGCGGCGCTCCTCGCCTCGCCCGGCACGTCGGCCACGCCGTAGACCTCGACGCGGTTGCAGGTGGAGAGGATCATGATCTCCGCGCACGTCCCGCGGCCGACGAGATCGCTCACGATCTCGCGCAGCTTGTCCTCGTCGAGGGCGAGCTGCTCGCGCACGGCGAGGGGCGCCGTGTGGTGGGAGAGCCCGGCCACGAAGAGACGCTCCATCATGAGCCGTGCCGTCCCTGGAAGATCACGCCCGCGCCCAGCGTGGCGAGGAGCACGCAGAAGCCCACGATGGCGAAGTAGGCGGCCCGCCGCCCGCCCCAGCGGCCGACGACGCGCCCGGACAGGGTCGCCGCGTAAACGAGCCACATCACGATGGAGAAGAGCGCCAAGGGATCGAGCACGAGGTCCCGTCCCCACGCGCGCCCGGCCCTGACCACGCCCAGCCCCAGGCCCACCGTGAGAAAAGGAAAGGCCACGGTCAGGGTCACGAGGGTCAGGCGATCGAGCGTCTGCAGCGAGGGCATGCGGTAGTAGAAGACGCCGGGCCGCTTCGCCTTGAGCTGGCGCTCCTGGAGCACGTACATGAGCGCGCTCCCGAAGTTGAGAACGAGCGCGGCCAGCCCCACGAGGACGAGGGCGACGTGGACGAGGATCCACGCGCTCGATGCCTGCGGCTCGAGGGCGAGATCTCTCAATCCCGTGGGCAGGCCAAGTCCGAGGGCGAGGACCACGGGGAGCAGGAAGGCGCCGAAGGCCGTGATGCCGTAGCGGCGCTCGACCACGAGATCGACGAGGACGGCCACCCAGATCACCACGGAGACGACCTCGGCGAGAGTGAGGACGGGCGGGCGCCCCAGCTCCATGCCCCGGAGCCCCACCGCCGCGGTGTGACAGATCCAGCCCGCCAGGGTCAGCACGCGCGCCGCTCGCCCGAGATCGTCCCGGCGCCAGATGAGCGAGGATAGTGCGGCGACGGCGGCCAGGATGTACGCGGTGAGGGCCACGTCGAAGACGACGGCGTTCACGCCGCGGAGCCGCCTTCCGGCGGGAGCAGATGCACGAGCGAGGGCGTGGCCCGCCAGTACCCTTGGCGCGTGGCGTACACGTCGAGATGCGGCGAGGCCCAGTCCTCGACGACCGGCGCTCCCGCGTTCCAGCGCTGCCGGCGGTCCACGCCCTTGAGATACCCGCGGCAGCTCCGGCACGCCTCCACGAAATAGCCCTCCTCGGCGCCCTCGGCGACGAGGCGCACCATGTCGCCGGACTGCCACGTCTCGCAGAAGGGGCAACGGAGCCGCGGCGCTGTCCAGGCGCCGCCGCAGAGGTGACAGGAGAGCCGCCGGCGGCCGTCTTCCCCGACATCGCCCCAGGCGGGCAGGCCGCCGCACCAGGGACAGCTGCCGCGGTCCCAGGCGCCCTCGGGCAGCCCCCGCGTGCCGGACAGGAAGCGCTCGAGGGCGGGGCGGAGGCCGGCATGGGACAGGAAGCCCGCGAGGTGCGCGGGCAACCCGACCTCCTCCTGGAGGACGGCGACGCCGTCCTTGCCGGATGTCGGCAGCAGCGCGGTGGGCCCGAGACGTCCGCCGTCCCAGGCCTCCGCGAATCGCCGCAGCGCCTCCGCGTCTCCCGGGCTGCCCACGGCCAGCCGCTCCATGATCGGCCCCAAGAGGTCCTCGAGCGATGCGGGCTCGAGCTCCAGGACGGCATCGGCCATGAGCGGGACCCCGCGCGTCCAGCGCGAGAGGCATTCCTCCGGGCGCCAGACGAGCGGCTCGACGGCGCCATCGTCCCAGCTCCGCCACCCTTCGAGCACGGCCGTCCAGAAGTCCAGAGCCTGACCGAGCTCGCGGCGCCGCTCGAGGGCGGCCTCCCACTCCGCGAGAAGCGCCGTGTAGTCAGGCATGGCTCAGACGAGCCCCGAGAGGTCGAGGGCTTCGCCCGCGTACAGGTTCAGCCCGTCGCCGCGGACATACCCCGCCACCGTGATGCCGAGCTGCTCGGCGAGGGCCACCGCCATCTCGGTGGGCGACGTGCGCGAGGCGATGAGGGGCACGCCCATCCGCGCGGCCTTGAGCAGCATCTCGGAGGAGACGCGGCCGGTGGAGAGCAAGATGCGATCGTCCGTGGGCAGGCCCCGGAGGAGGGCCAGGCCCTTGAGCTTGTCGACGGCGTTGTGGCGGCCGACGTCCTCGGCGACGAGCAGCACCCGATCGGCGTCGGCGAGCGCCGCCCCGTGAATGCCGCGCGAGGCGTGATAGTGCCGGGCGTCGCGGAGCAAGTCGTGCAGCCGGGCCGCGAGCGCCTCGGGCTTCACCTTGAGGGTGGAGCGCACGCGCGGGAAGAGCCGCGGATCGATGCGGAAAGTGATCCCTCCCCCGCACCCCGAAGTGAGGATGCGCTCGGTGGGGAGCGTCACGGGCCGCGTCAGCGTCACGTCGGCGCGCCCGTCCACCTCCGAGACGGAAAGACCGGTGACCTCGTCGAGGCCCGCGATCACCTTCTCCATCCAGAGGTAGCCCAGGACGAGGGGCTCGAGATCGAAGGGCGAGCACAGGAGGGTGAGGAAGCGCTCGCCGTTGACGTACACGGTCAGCGGCTGCTCGCGGACTACCTCGGCCTTGACTTCCTGGAAGCGGCCGCCCTTGAGCTGGAAGTACGTCCGCATCGTCCCTATCGTGCCACGCCGGTCCGGAAAACCAAAGGGCCCCCGTCCGGGGGCCCTCGGCAAGTCAACCAGATTCGGCGTGCGACCCGCGAGAGGGTCCGGGGCGACGTGTGAGGCGCAGCCGAAGGCGAGCCGAGCCAACCCTCAGAAAATTGGCGGTCGCTCCCCCCCGGATCCGGTCAAGCGTTCGCCATGACGATGACGTAGCGGAGGATGAAGCCGCCCACGAGCACCAAGGCGGCGGGAATCGCCCCCGGTACCTTGAGTCCGGTGAGATCCACGAGAAGCGGAAGGACGAGCCCCACCGCCACGAGCCCTCCCCAGAAGAGGGGAGCGAGCTGTCCCGTCACGAGCGGCCCCGCGGCGCTGCCCAGGAGAAAGACGAAGGCCGCGAGCACGAGGATCGATCGCGGCCATGCCCGTGGAGGCGCCGGAGGCGAGGAAGAGGGCGCCCATGAGCCGCGCCTCGCGCCAGAGGGGCAGGGCCGTCGCGCTCAGGAGCACGCCGGTATAGGCGGCGATGAAGAACCCAGCGATCGTTCCCACCAGGCTCACCACCCGGCGGACGGGGGCCACGCCTTCCCCTCCCACGAGCGAGAGGGCGGAGGAGACGAAGGCGAAGAGGCCGAAGACGCCGAGCATCCAGGCTCCGATGGACATCGGATCCCAGAACTTGAAGTGCCGCATCATGTTCATGAAGCGGCTCGGCGTGCCGAGGTCGAGGATGAGGAGGATGCCGCAGAGCCCGATCAGGAGAAGAGCCAGGACATAGCCGATGCGGATCACGCTCTTGTCCCGCGGTCCCCCGAAGTTGTCGGCGATGGCCGCGGTGAAGTACGCGCCGCCCGCGATGCCCCCGAGGAAGAAGTACCAGACGATGAGCAGGTGCCAGTCCGGTGACTTAAGCATTGCCGCCGTCCTTGGTGGCGCCACCGCGCTCGCGGAAGGCCACGAGCGCGCCCACCCCCACCAGGAGCGCCGAGCCCACCGCGAGGAGCGAATCCACCTTCACGTTGCGCTGGGGCAGGAGCGGCTTCTCCGGGAGCTGGTAGGTCGCCGGCCGGTCGAGGAGCAGGAAGAAGGCGTTGAGACCTCCCAGCGGCCCGTTCGAGTCGGCGCCGTACAGCTGCGCGTCCTTGTAGCCCAGCTCCTTGAGGGCGGCCACGCGCTTCTGCGCCTTGGGCACGAGCTCGTCGCGGAAGCCGAACTGGATGGAGTCGGTGGGACAGGTCTTGGCGCACGCGGGCCCGAGCCCGTTGTGGATCCGGTCGTTGCAGAACGTGCACTTGTTCGCGCGCCCCGTGTCGTGGTTGAAGGAGACCACGCCGAAGGGGCAGGAGCTGACGCAGTACCGGCAGCCGTTGCACACGTCCTGGTTGATGTTGACGGTGCCGAACTCCGTGCGATAGATCGCCCCCGTAGGGCAGGCGTCGAGGCAGCCGGCCTGGGCGCAGTGCTTGCAGACGTCCGACATGAGGAGCCAGGCGAGCTCACCGTTGGGCTGGGGCTTCTCCATGAAGCGGACGAGGCGATATGTCTTGTCCGTGAAGGTCGCGTGGTTCTGGTAGGAGCCGGTCCACTCGGGCTGCTCGCTGGGCAGCTCGTTCCACTGCTTGCAGGCGACCTGGCAGGCGCGACAGCCGATGCACAGCGAGGTGTCCGTGAACATCGCCAGCGTGCGGGCCATGGCTACACCTCCCCCTTCTTGACGTTGCACATGAAGGCTTTCGTCTCCTGGATGTACACCGTCGGATCGGCCACGGTGGCCGAGAGGTCGTTGGTGATGTCGCCCTTGGCGATGCCGTTGTACCCCCAGTGCCACGGCACACCGATCTGGTGGACCGTCTTGCCGTCGATCATGAACGGCTTGAGCCGGTGCGTGACCATGGCCTTGGCGACGATCTTTCCGCGCGGCGTCGACACCGTGACCTTGTCGCCGTTGGCGATGCCGAGCTCCTTGGCGAGCTCGTGGCTGATCTCGGTGAAGTGCGACTCGAAGAGCTCGGCGAGCATGGGCAGGTATCGCGACATGACCCCGGAGAGGTGGTGCTCGGTCAGCCGGTACGTGGTGATGACGTACGGGTAGTCCTTGGAGCCCAGGGGGGCGAGGTCGTTCCGCTTGTCGGGCACGCTCCAGATCTTGGCCACGGGATTGTTCTGCTGCTTGGAGAGCAGATTCTTGGTCGGCGACTCGATCGGCTCGTAGTGCTCCGGGAAGGGGCCGTCGTTGAGGGGCCCGAAGAAGGCGCCCACCAGGTCGGCCCGCATGATGAAGGGCTTGTCGCCGTTCTTGGCGTCGGGGGCGAGGAACGCGTTGAAGTCGGGCACGTCGAGCCCGACCCACTTGCCGGTCTTGTCCGGCGTCTGGCCGGGGGCGGCCGGGTCCCACCAGATGAGCTTCTTCTTCTCGCTCCACGGCTTGCCCGCGAGATCGGCGGAGGCGCGATTGTAGAGGATGCGCCGATTGGCCGGCCACGCGAAGCACCAGCCGTGGGCGAGGTAGTCCTTCTCGTCGGCGGGCTTGTGGGCATTGGCCTTGTTGACGAGCTTGCCGTCCGGTCCCTCGTTGATGACGCCCGTGTATATCCAGCAGCCGGAGGCGGTCTTGCCGTCATCCGTCAGCTGGGCGAAGCTCGCGATGGCCTGGCCCTTCTTGTAGAGGAGCTTGCCGTCCTTGTCCGCGATCTCCTCGGTGGCGAAGCCGTTGACCTCTTTGAGGACCAGCTCCATGTCCGGGTGGTCGGGCTTCTCGCCGTAGGTGAAGCCGGCGGCGAGGAAACCCCTGTCCCGCTCCTTCTTCGAGCCCGCGTACATCTTCTGGAGCCGGTGGGCGAGCGTGCAGACGAACTGCGCGTCGGTCTGGACGTCCCCGGGCGGATTCACCGACTTCTCGTGCCACTGGATGAGCCGCATGGTGTTGGTCAGCGTGCCGTCCTTCTCCGCGGCGGGCGCCGCCGGGATGAAGAACACCTCGGTCTTGACGTCCTTGGGGTTGGTGCCCGGCGCCTTCCACACCTCGGCCGTCTCGGTATTGAAGATGTCCACCACGACCAGCCAGTCGAGCTTCTGCATGGCCGCGCGCGCGAGCTTGGCGTTCGGTCCGCCCACCGCGGGATTCTGGCCGTCGCAGAAGAAGCCCTTGATCTTGCCCTTGTACATGTCGACGAACGTGTGCTGGTGGCTGTAGGCATCCGCGGAGGCGCGCTTGGGCAGCCACTGGTAGCCGAACTCGTTGTCCTTGGTCGCCGCATCGCCGTAAAACGCCTTCAGCAGGCTCACCGAGAACTTCGGCAGGTTGACCCAGAAGCCGCCCTTGGGCGTCACTTTCTCCAGATACGTCTTGAAGTCTGGATGGGCATCGCGGAGAGGCATCGGCATGTAGCCCGGCAGCTCGTGGTAGAGCACCTCGAGATCGGTGGCGCCCTGGACATTGGCGTGCCCACGGAGGGCCGTCACGCCCCCGCCCGGCCGTCCGATGTTGCCGAGGAGGAGCTGGAGCATGCAGAGAGCCCGGATGTTCTGCACGCCGTTGGTGTGCTGGGTGAGGTTGAGCGCGTAGGTGATGGTGCCGGTCTTCTCGCGCCCCGAGGTGCCGCAGTAGAGCTTTGCCACCTCGACGAACTTGGCCTTGGGGATGCCGCACACGCGCTCCACCATCTCCGGGGTGTAGCGACTGTAGTGACGCTTCAGGAGCTGAAAGACGCAGTTCGGATCCTGCAGGGTGAGGTCACGCTTCGGATTGCCCTCGGCGTCGAGCTGGTACTTCCACGAGGTCTTGTTGTACGTCTGGGCCACGTGCGGATCGGTGCCGCCCTGGCCCGTCTGCTCCAGGCCCTCGAAGAGCCCGCCCAGATCCGTGGGCGTCTTGAAGGCGGGGTCGATGAGGAACGGAGCGTTGGTGTAGGAGACGACGTAGTCCTTGAAGTAGAGGTTGTTCTGGATGGCGTAGCTCATCAGCCCGCCGAAGAAGGCGATGTTGGTGCCGGAGCGCAGGGGAACGTGGACGTCCGACACAGCGCTCGTGCGGGTGAAGCGCGGGTCGACGTGGATCACCTTGGCCCCGCGCTCCTTGGCCTTCATCACCCACTGGAAGCCCACGGGGTGATTCTCGGCCATGTTGTTCGTGCACATGATGACGTCCGCGTGCTGGACGTCGATCAGGTTGGTCGTCATCGCCCCCCGCCCGAACGTGGTCCCCAGAGCTGGGACCGTGGCGGAGTGTCAGACTCGAGCCTGATGCTCGTGGTAGACGATGCCGAAGGCGCGGTTGAACTTGGTGAGGAGGTAGCACTCCTCGTTGTCGATGCAGGCGGAGCCGAGGGAGGCGATGGCCTCGAGCCGGTTGACGACGACGTCCTTGCCTTCCTTGTCCTTCTCCCGCTCGATGAAGTACTTCTCGCGGGTGTCGTAGTAGCGCTTGGCGATCTCGTCGTACATCCACTCGATGGGCTTCTCTTCCCACTTCTCCGAGCCCGGCGCCCGGTAGAGCGCCTTGGTGGGTCGCAGCGGGTTGTTCGAGAGCTGTATGGTCGCCGCGCCCTTGGGACAGAGCTTGCCCAGGGTGTGTGGAGTGTCCGGATGCCCTTCGATGTCGATGATGCTGTCGCCCTTGGAATACACGAGCTGATTGCAGCCGACCGAGCAATAGGGACAGACGCTCGTGTGAACCTTGGCTTCCTTGATCCTGAGCGTGGTCGCCGCGGCCTCGACGCGCTCGAGACCCAACGTCGCCACGCCGACGGCCGCGCCGACTCCGGCCGATCCCGCGTGCTTGAAGAACTCCCTGCGTGACAGGCTCATGACCGAACCTCCCTCTTTGGAGCGGTCATTCTGGGTCTGCGCGCCGGCCCATCCTTGCAGTTCGGCCGGCCGTTCGTGCTGCGGAATTACGCGGATTATGGGACCTCTCGGGAAGCCGTGTCAACATTACCGACCCGGCGTGTAGCGCCCTGCGTCAGGGTGGACTTTCCCGGCCGAGGTGGGCCCTGTCCTTGATGTAGAGCTCGTATCGCTCCTCGACGAGAGCCAGGGCTTCGGCCACCTTGCCTCGCTCCAGCGCTTCGACAATGGCCCGCTGATGCCTGACCTCCATGATGGCGCCGCCCAGAACAGGATCGTAGTATCGACCAAGTTCCAGAAGTATTCTGCGTACTTGCGCCATATCTCCTAGATTCTCCTTGAGCTCACCGATGAGCACCAGCGCATGATCCTCTCGCTTGCGCTCCTTGAAGCCGCGGTTTCTGGGAGGCTCGTCAGCGGACATCGCGGCCATAGAGAACGCGCAAGAGAATCAGACCGTGACCTGGAGCGGTCGGGCCCGAGCGGGTGCGGTCGCGAGCGGCGAGGAGCTCCGCCATCCAGGACGCAGATCGCGCGCCCCGTCCCACCTCGACCAGGCTGCCGACAATGTTGCGAACCATGTGGTGCAGGAAGGAATCCGCCGAGAGGAGAACGGCCAGATGCTCACCGCGACTCACGAGTCGCGCCGAGCGGATGGTGCAGGTCGGCGTCCGGCCCCGCCCCTGCGCGGCACAGAAGGCCGAGAAGTCGTGCTTGCCGCGCAGCAGTCGAAGCGCCCCGCTCATGGCCTGGGCATCGAGCGGGTAGCGCGGATGCCAGGCATGACGGCGCAGAAGGGGATGCGCGACCGCGCCCCGATCGATCAGATAAAGGTAGCGCTTGCCCAGGGCCCAGCGCCGCGCGTCGAAGCCAGGAGGCGCCTCGGAGACCGCGAGCACGCGGATGGCCTCGGGCAGCAGCGCATTAAGTCCGCGCGCCAGGCGATCAGGCGCCATCCGGGAGGCGGTGGCGAGGCTCGCCACCTGGGCGAAAGCGTGGACGCCCGCGTCGGTGCGGCTGGCCCCGGTGACCTTGACGGGCTCTCCGAGAATTCGCTCCGCGGCCGCCATCACGAGCCCTTGCACGGTGGGGCGGCCGGGCTGCACCTGCCAGCCCTGGAAGTCCGTGCCGTCGTACGCCAGGGTCAGGCGCAGGGCGCGCAAGGCAGGCTCAGCGGATGAGGAGCTCGGCGATCTGAACCCCGTTGAGCGCGGCGCCCTTGCGGAGCTGGTCACCCACCACCCAGAAGTTCAGCGCATTGGCCCGGCTGAGATCCTGGCGGATGCGGCCGACGTAGCAGTTGTCCTGACCCTCGACGAGCACGGGCATGGGATAGCGCTTCTGCGCGGGATCGTCCCAGAGGGTGAGCCCGGGGAAGCTCGAGAAGAGCTCGCGCGCCCGCTCTGGTCCCACCGGCACTTCCGTCTCCGCATTGACCGCCACCGAGTGCGCGGTGAACACGGGGACGCGCACCGTGGTGGGCGAGATGGGAAGGTCGGGAGCCTCGAGGATCTTCCGGACCTCGTGGACCAGCTTCATCTCTTCCCCCGTGTAGCCGCCCTCCACGAACTTGTCGATGTGAGGGATGACATTGAACGCGATCTGGTGATCGAAGAAGCGCGGCGTGATGGATTCGCCACGGGCCCAGGCGAGTGTCTGCTCCCGCAGCTCGTCCACGCCGCCGACGCCCGCCCCCGACACGGCCTGGTAGCTGGTGGCGATCACGCGCGTGAGTCGGCCGGCGTCGTGGAGAGGCTTGAGCGGCATGACGGTGACAATGGTCGTGCAGTTGGGACAGGCCACGATACCCTGGTGACCGCGGAGGGCGTGGGCATTGACCTCTGGCACCACGAGGGGGACCGTGGCGTCCATCCGGAAGGCGCTGGACTTGTCGACCACGACCGCGCCCGCCTTGACCGCGTGCGGCGCGTACTCCCTGGACTGGGCCGAGCCCGCCGAGAAGAATGCGACGTCGACGCCCTTGAAGGCCTCGGGTCCTACCTTCTGCACTCGAATCGACTCGCCCTTGAAGGGGACGCTCTTGCCCACCGACCGCTCGGAGGCGAAGGCGCGGAGCTCCAATCGTTAGGCCTGTTGCCATGTCTTCACCGTTCCCTGTCCATATCGAGCCATCTATTTGTCTGCGGGGGCCTCGACATGGCCCCCGCACTCCCCCCGTCCGCACTCAACGCTATGAGTAGGACTTCTCGACTTCGGCAGAGATGAGGTCGCCCATTTCCTTGGTGCCCACCAGGGTGGTTCCCGCGGCGTGGACGTCGCGGGTGCGGTGCCCCTGCTCGAGCACCCGGATCACCGCGGAGTCGATGCGATCGGCGTCCGCGCCCAGGCTCAGCGAGTAGCGGAGGAGCATGGCCGCGGAAAGGATGGCCGCGATGGGATTGGCGACTCCCTGCCCCGCGATATCGGGCGCGGTGCCGTGCACGGGCTCGTAGAGCCCCACGCGGCCCCCGATGCTTGCCGACGGGAGCATGCCCATGGAGCCGGCCAGGATGGCCGCCTCGTCGGAGAGGATGTCGCCGAAGGTGTTCTCGGTGACGATGGTGTCGAAGTGCGTCGGCTTGTGGACGAGAGCCATGGCGCAGTTGTCCACGAGGACGTGCTCGAGGGCCACCTGCGGATAGTCCTTGCCCACGCGGGTGACCACCTCGCGCCAGAGCTGCGAGACCACAAGGACGTTGGCCTTGTCCACGGAAGCCAGTCGCTTCTTTCGCTTCATGGCGACGTCGAAGGCGGCCCGGGCCACTCGCTCCACCTCGCGCGAGGTGTAGGCCATGGTGTTCACGGCCCGGGCGCCGCCGTCGGCGAACTCCTCCCGGCCCCGCGGCTCGCCGAAGTAGAGCCCGCCCGTCAGCTCCCGGATGACCATGATGTCGGTGCCCTCGACCACCTCGCGCTTCAGGGGGGAGGCGTCCAGCAGCATGGGGAAGCACTTGGCCGGTCGCAGGTTGGCGAAGAGGTCGAGCTCCTTGCGAAGGCCCAGGAGTCCCCGCTCGGGCTTCTGCTCCTGCGGCAGAGCGTCCCACTTGGGTCCCCCGACCGCGCCGAAGAGGATGGCGTCGCTCTGCTCGCACAGCCGGAGGGTGGAGGCGGGGAGCGGCTCGCCCGTGGCGTCGATGGCCGCCCCTCCGATGAGAGCGGCCTCGAACTCGAAGGAGGCGCCGGTGGCCCGGCCCACCACCTCGAGCACCTTGCGGGCTTCGGGCGTCACCTCCTGCCCGATGCCGTCGCCCCCGAGCAGCGCGATCTTGTGCGTCGTCACGACAGGTCCCCTGCCGGGGCGGCGAGAATGGTCCAGATGCGGAGCGGCGACGGCAGCGCTGCCCGAGGCGTACTCTCACTCAGCCCTCGCCTCGTGGCTTCGCCCCTCAGCTCGAAATGCCACGTGCGCTGAGGGCAGCCCTGACGGAGCCGACGAAGCAGATGGGCCATTCTCGCCGTCCCTGGGACCCTAGGGCCCGATCTCCTTGACCTTCTGGCCTCCCGCCGGATGCACCAGGCGGTTGAGCGCGTTCACGTATGCTCGCGCGCTCGCCTCGATCACGTCAGTCGAGCTGCCTTTGCCCGGCACCACGGTGCCGTCGAAGTCCACCCGGACCGACACCTCGCCGATGGCGTCCTTGCCGGAGGTGACGGCGCGCAGCTGATAGTCCTGGAGCCGACCCTTGAGCCCGGTGATGGCGTCGATGGCGTTCAGCACCGCGTCCACCGGCCCGTCGCCCACGCCCGAGTCCTGGAAGACCTCGGTGTCCTTCTTGAGACGCACCGTGGCCGAGGGGATGATGCCCGTCCCGCTGATCATGTGCAGGTAGTCGAGCGTGTACGTCTCGGGCACCTGGGCGATCTCGTCCTTGACGATGGAGATCAGGTCGTCGTCGAAGATCTCCTTCTTCTTGTCCGCGAGATCCTTGAACCGCTTGAAGGCCTTGCCGAGCTCGCCCTCGTCGAGATCGAAGCCGAGCTCTCTCAACCGCGCGGCGAGAGCGGCCCGGCCCGAGTGCTTGCCCATGACGAGCTTGTTGGCGGCCCGGCCGATGTCTTCCGGCTTCATGATCTCGTAGGTGAGCTTTTCCTTGAGCACGCCGTCCTGGTGGATGCCCGCCTCGTGGGCGAAGGCGTTCTCGCCCACGATGGCCTTGTTGGGCTGCACGTGCACGCCCGTAATGGAGGAGAGGAGGCGCGAGCTCTTGAAGATCTCCTCCGTGCGCACCTGGGTGTCGATCTCGAAGAAGTCCTTGCGCGTCTTGAGCGCCATCACGATCTCCTCGAGGGAGGCGTTGCCCGCCCGCTCCCCGATGCCGTTGATGGTGCACTCGATCTGCCGCGCCCCCGCCCGGATGGCCGCGAGGGAGTTGGCCACGGCCTGGCCCAGGTCGTTGTGACAGTGCACGGAGAGCACGGCCTTGCCGCTGTTCTTGACGTGCTCCCGGATCTTCATGATCCGGTTGAACCACTCCTCGGGAATGGCGTAGCCCACGGTGTCCGGGATGTTGATGGTGCGGGCCCCCGCGTCGATGACCGCCTCCAGCACCTCGCACATGTAGTCGAAGTCCGTGCGGGAGGCGTCCTCGGGCGAGAACTCCACGTCCTCGCAGTACGCCCTCGCGTGCTTGACCGCGTCGACGGCCGCCTTCAGGACCTCGGCCCGGCTCTTCCTGAGCTTGTACTTGAGGTGGATGTCCGAGGTGGCCACGAAGGTATGGATGCGGGAGCGCCTCGCGTACTTGACCGCCTCCCACGCCCGGTCGATGTCGGCGAGCCCCACCCGGCTGAGCCCGCAGATGATGGGCGCCCCCTCCAGGGTGCCCACCTGCTTGGCGACCTCGCGCACCGCCTCGAAATCCTCGTCCGAGGAGATGGGGAAGCCCGCCTCGATGACGTCGACGTTGAGGCGGGCGAGCTGCCGCGCCATCTCGAGCTTCTCCTGCGTGTTCATGGAAAACCCGGGGGCCTGCTCGCCGTCCCGGAGCGACGTGTCGAAGATGATGATCCGGTCCATCACGTATCCTCCATCGCGCTAGTGCGCGTCCCTGGTTCCCTTCTCGTTGACCATCGGCTGATCCAAGCGGCGGCGCACCCACACGGGGCGCGTGGGACCGCTCAGCAGGTACAGCGAGAACAGGATGAACAGGAACCACTGCGGATGCGTGGCCACGATGAGCACGCCCAGGACCACGAGGACGAGCACCTGGGCGGGGCGGCGGCGCGCGAAGTCCACTTCCTTGAAGCTGTAGTAGCGGAAGGTCGAGACCATGAGGAGGGCGACCACCACCGTGCCCACGCTGATGGCGGCGGCCTGCCAGCGCCCGATCTCCGTCCCTTCCAGGAGCAGCGCGGTGGAGGCGACGATGCCCGCGGCGGCGGGGGTGGGCAGACCCACGAAGTAGCGGCGGTCCGTCACGCCCTGGTAGACGTTGAAGCGCGCGAGCCGGAGGGCGCCGCAGATGACGAAGAGAAAGGCCCCGAGCCAGGCCACGCGGCCGAATTGCTGGAGGGCGAGGGCATAGAGCATGAAGGCGGGCGCGACGCAGAAGGACACCACGTCCGCGAGGGAGTCGAACTCCACGCCGAACTGGGTGGTGGTCCTGGTCAGCCGCGCGACCTTGCCGTCGAGGATGTCGAGGATCATCCCCACGAAGACGGCCACCGCCGCCTCGACGAAGCGGGCTTGCGCGGAGAGCACGATGGCGAGGAAGCCGCAGAAGAGGTTGCCCGTGGTGAGGAGGCTGGGAAGCAGGAAGATGCCCCGCCGCGGATGCTCGCGGAACTCCTGCCAGCGCCGGCGCCGCGGATGGCGCGCGCCGTCCCCGCTCTGATGCTGTCTCCGTCTCACCGCAGCACTCCCATGATGGTCTCTCCGCCCCGCACCCTGTCCCCCACCCGTACTCTCAGCACAGCGCCTCGCGGAACGATGAGGTCCGTCCGCGAGCCGAACCGGATCAGCCCGTACCGCTCACCCGCCTGGAGCTTGTCCCCCGGCCGCACTCGGCACACGATGCGGCGGGCGAGCACCCCCGCGATCTGCCTCACCCCCACGCGCGCGCTGTCCCCCTCCAGGGCCACCGTGCAGCGCTCGTTCAGCTCCGAGGCCTCGTCCCGATACGCGGCCAGGAAGCGTCCCTCCGCGTACTGGACGTCTCGCACGAGCCCCGCCACGGGGGAGCGGTTCACGTGCACGTCGAGGGGCGACAGGAAGATGGACACCCGCGTCGCTCGCCCCACCCAGCCGTCGTCCACGTCCGCCACGCCCATCACGCGCCCGTCGGCGGGGGCGAGAACCGCTCCCGTCACCGCGGGCGGCGTCCGCTCGGGATCGCGGAAGAAGCCGAGGCACGCCAGCGCGAAGAGCGCGAGGGGGGCCGCCGCCCACCACCACCCGATCCAACCCAGGATACACGCGGCCGCCGCGGCGGGGACGATAAAGCGCCAGCCTTCGACGGCGACGGGGAGGCGCACGCGCTCGCCGTCCCGCTACACCCGCGGGGGCTTGATCCAGGACATCATCTTGCGCAGCCGCGCGCCCACTTCCTCGATGGGATGCGCGGCGTCGCGGCGCCGCTGGGCGAGAAAGCCCGCGCGGTGCGCCTGATTCTCCAGCACCCATTCGCGCGCGAACTGGCCCGACTGGATCTCCCCGAGGATCTTCTTCATCTCGGCCTTGGTCTCCTCGCTGATGATCCGCGGCCCCCGCGTGTAGTCGCCGTACTCGGCAGTGTCCGACACGGAGTAGCGCATGTAGGAGAGACCGCCCTGGTAGAAGAGATCCACGATCAGCTTCATCTCGTGCATGCACTCGAAGTAGGCGACCTCGGGCTGGTAGCCCGCGTCCACGAGCGTCTCGAAGGCGGCCTTGATCAGGTGTGAGACGCCGCCGCACAGGGTCGTCTGCTCGCCGAAGAGATCCGTCTCCGTCTCTTCCTTGAAGGTCGTCTCGATCACGCCGGCGCGCGTGCAGCCCACGCCCTTGCCATAGGCGAGGGCGGTGTCCCGCGCCTTGCCCGACACGTCCTGGTACACGGCCACGAGGGCAGGCACGCCCGGGCCCGCGGTGAAGAGATCGCGCATCACGTGACCGGGCGCCTTGGGCGCGATCATCGACACGTCGACGTCGGGCGAGGGCACCACCTGGTTGAAGTGGATGTTGAAGCCGTGGGCGAACATCAAAGTCTTGCCCTTGCCGAGGGTGCCCTTGATGGACTCCTCGTAGATCTGCCGCTGGCTCTGGTCGGGCAGGAGGATCATGATGACGTCGGCGGCGGCGGCCGCGTCGTTCACCGTCATCACCTTGAGCCCGTCCTTCTCCGCCCGGGGCCAGCTCGGCGAGCCCTTGTAGAGCCCGACCACCACGTCCTGGCCCGAGTCCTTGAGATTCAGGGCGTGCGCGTGCCCCTGGCTGCCGTAGCCGATGATGGCGATCTTCTTGCCCTTGAGCAGCCCGAGGTCCGAGTCCTGATCGTAGAAAATCTTCGCCGGCATGACGTGTGCTCTCCTGTGATGGTTAGTCCGCGAACCCGACCACGCGCGGGTCCTGGGCGGCGGGGTTCGAGGGGCGCGGGGGGGCGGTCTTGCCCAGCTTCTCCTCGGCGCGGCGGAGCCGCGTCTTGGGGCTGCGGGCGATGGCGACCTTGCCCGTGCGCACCACTTCCTGGATGCCGAAGGCCCGGAGGAGCTCGAGCATGGCTTCGATCTTGGACTCCTCGCCCGTGACCTCGAGGGTGTAGCTGGCCGCGGTCACGTCGATGACCTTGGCGCGGAAGATGTCCGCGATGCGGAGGACCTCCGCGCGCGCGCTCGGCTCCGCGTTGACGCGGACGAGGAGCATCTCGCGCTCCACGTGCGTCTCCTCGCTGAGGTCGATGACCTTGATGACGTCGATGAGCTTGTGGAGCTGCTTCATGACCTGCTCGATGACGAAGGCGTCGCCCCGCACGACCAGGGTCATGCGCGACACCGCGGGGTCGAGCGTCTCCCCCACGGACAGGCTCTCGATGTTGTAGCCCCGGGCGGAGAAGAGCCCGGCCACGCGCGAGAGCACCCCGAAGCGGTTCTCCACGAGAACCGCGATGGTGTGCTTCTTGATCTCCGGCGCATCGGCCACGGCTAGAACCCCGTCTGGGACTTCGCGGCGCGCTCGCGGGTCTCCCGGCTCGGCGGCGCGAGGATCATGTCGACGTTGGCGCCGCCCGCGGGCACCATGGGAAACACGCACTCGTCCTTGTTCACCCACACGTCGAGGAGCACGGGGCCGGGGGTGGAGATCATCTTCTCGAGGGCGGGCACCACGTCGGCGGGCTTGGTGGCCCGGATGCCCGTGCACCCGTAGGCCTCGGCGAGCTTCACGAAATCCGGGCTCGGCCCCAGATCGATGGCGCAGAACCGCTCCTTGTAGATGATGCGCTGCCACTGCCGGACCATGCCGTGGCCGCCGTTGTTGATGATGACGGTCTTGACGGGCAGCCGCTCCTCGAAGCAGGTGGCGAGCTCCTGGCTGTTCATGGCGAAGGAGCCGTCGCCGTCGATGTTGATGACGAGGCGGTCGGGATGGCCGGCCTGCACGCCCATGGACGTGGGCAGCCCATAGCCCATGGTGCCCAGCCCCCCCGACGTGCACCACGAGCGCGGATGCTTGAAGCGGTAGTACTGGGCCGCCCACATCTGGTGCTGACCCACCCCGGTGACCACGAGGGCCTCCCCGTTGGTCAGGTTGGAGATCTCCTCGATCACGTACTGCGGCTTGATGACGTCGTCCGACCATTCGTAGCGGAGGGGCTGATCGCGCTTCCACTCCGCGATCTGCTCCGCCCACTGCCGGCGCGCTTCCTTGACGGCGCCCTGAGGATACGTCTTCATCTCCTCCCGCACCGCTTCCACCAGCTTGACGAGCACGCGCTTGCAGTCGCCCACGATCGGGATGTCGACCTTGATGTTCTTCGAGATGGACGAAGGGTCGATGTCGATGTGGATGATCTCGGCGGTGGGCGCGAAGGCGTCGACGCGCCCGGTGACGCGGTCGTCGAAGCGCGCGCCCACGGCCACCAGACAGTCCGAGTCGTGCACGGACATGTTCGCGTAGTAGGTGCCGTGCATGCCCAGCATGTCGAGGGAGAGCGGGTGGGCCATGGGGAAAGCCCCGAGCCCCATCAAGGTCTGGGTCACGGGGATCTGGGTCAGCTCCGCCAGCTCGCGGAGCTCGGGCGAGGCGTCGGCGGAGATGGCGCCGCCCCCGACGTAGAGGACGGGCCGCTTGGCCCGGATCATGGCACGGGCGGCCTTCTTGATCTGCCCGGGATGTCCCTCGTACGTGGGATTGTACGAGCGCAGGTGCACGCTCTCCGGGTAGTCGAAGCTCCACTCCTTGACGAGGATGTCCTTGGGCAGGTCAACGTGCACCGGCCCCGGCCGGCCCGTGGAGGCGATATGGAAGGCCTCCTTGATGGTCGCGGCCAGATCGTTGCCGTCCTTGACGAGGAAGTTGTGCTTCGTCGCCGAGCGCGTGATGCCGACGTTGTCGGCCTCCTGGAAGGCGTCGTTGCCGATCAGGTGCGTGGGCACCTGTCCGGTGAAGGCGACGATGGGAATCGAGTCCATGAGGGCGTCCTGGAGCGCCGTCACCAGGTTGGTCGCCGCGGGCCCCGAGGTGACCAGGCACACGCCCACCTTGCCGGTGGTGCGCGCGTAGCCCTCGGCCGCGTGCCCGGCGGCCGCTTCCTGGCGTACCAGGATGTGGCGGAGACCCTCGAAGTCGTACAGGGCGTCGTAGATCGGCAGTACCGCCCCCCCGGGCAGGCCGAACACGGTGTTCACGCCTTCACGCTTCAAAGACTCCAGCACGATCCGCGCTCCAGGAAGCTTCACAGCGTTACCCTCCTTCGTTCTCGTGCGCTCACTACAGCAGCCCCGCCGAGGCGAGGCACTCCTTGATGTCTTCGATGGCATCGCCGTCCGGCGTCCCGAGGGGCGCCCGGCACGGCCCGCCATAGAAGCCCTGCAGGTCCAGGGCGGCCTTGAGCCCGCCGATGCCGAATCGTCCGGCCACTCCCCGGTCCGCGAGCATCATGCGCGCGGCGATGGCCTTGGCCTCTTCCCATCGCCCATCGCGCGCGAGCCCGTACACCTCGCACAGCTCGCGGCCGGCGATAGCGCCGAGGGCGAGGACGCCGCCCGAGGCTCCGATGGGCAGCGCGGGCAGCAGCGCCGCCGCCGAGCCCACGAGCACGTGGAAAGTCTTCGGCGTCAGGTGGATGGGTGCTCGGCGATGCGCGCGACGGTGTCGGGCTCGAGATTGATCCCGGTGTTGAGCGGGAAGTTGTAGAGCATGACGGGGATGGGCGAGGCCTCGGCCACCGCGACGTAATGGCGCACCTGCGCTCCCGCCTGGGCGAAGCCCTTGGTGAAGTAGTGCGGGGTGATCACGATGGCCGCGTCCGCCCCGATCTCCGCCGCGCGCTTCGTCTGGCGAATCGTGTGAAGCGTGGAGTTCGCGCCCGTCCCGGCCAGGAAGGCCTTGCCGCGAGGGATCGCCTCGCGGGCGGCCACGAGCACGGCGTCGCGCTCGGCCTCCGAGAGCATGGGAAACTCGCCCGTGGAGCCCAGCACGACGTAGCCCGCGAGGTCCGTGGCGTTCCACTTGGCCAGGTTCGCCTTGAGCCGATCCGTGGCGACCTGGTCGCCGCGGAAGGGCGTGGGCACGGGGACGTACACGCCGTGGAAGTCACGCACGGGGGCGGCTCCTTGACGCGCGACCGGACGTGTGTCCTTCCGCGCGTCGCGGTTGCTTGATCTGGGCATGCGCGGACGCGAGCCAGGCGATGGGCACCATGTAGGGAGAGCAGGAGACGTAGTCCATGCCCACGTCATGGCAGAACTCGACGGAGGACGGCTCGCCTCCGTGCTCTCCGCAGATGCCCACCTTGAGCTTGGGCACAGTCTTGCGGCCGCGCTCGATGCCGATCCTGATCATCTCCCCTACCCCTTCCTGGTCCAGCACGGCGAAGGGATCGCTGGGGAGCAGCTTGTGCTCCAGGTAGAAGGGCAGGAACTTGCCGATGTCGTCGCGGCTGTAGCCGAAGGTCATCTGGGTCAGATCGTTGGTGCCGAAGGAGAAGAACTCGGCGTGCTGGGCGAGCTCGTCCGCGATCAAGGCCGCCCGCGGCACCTCGATCATGGTGCCGACCGAATGACCGACCTTGACGCCCATGTCGCTCACCGTCTGCCGGGCGACGCGCTCCGTCATCTCGCGCGTGAGCTTCATCTCCTCGACGGTGCCCGTGAGCGGGATCATGATCTCGGGAGGCTCGACCCGCACGCCCCGCTTCGCCACCTCGCAAGCCGCTTCCATGATCGCGCGCACCTGCATCTCGTAGATCTCGGGGAAGGTGATGCCGAGCCGGCAGCCCCGGTGGCCGAGCATGGGGTTGGCCTCCTGGAGAGCCTCGATGCGCGCCCGGATGGCGCCTAGCTCCTGGTGCCGGGCCGGGTTGATGCCGAGGGCGTCGAGCCGCGTGTACTCCTCGAGCACTTCCTTGTACTTGGGAAGGAACTCGTGGAGGGGCGGGTCGAGAAGCCGTATGGTCACAGGAAAGCCGTGCATGGCCGTGAAGATGCCGATGAAGTCCTCGCGCTGGAAGGGCAGGAGACTGTCCACGGCCTTGCGGCGGGCCTGCTCGTCACGGGACATGATCATCTCGCGGACGATCGCGATGCGGTCCGCCTTGAAGAACATGTGCTCCGTGCGCACGAGGCCGATGCCGACCGCCTTGAATTCCCGGGCCTTGGCGGCGTCCTCCGGAGTGTCGGCGTTGGCGCGCACCTTCGTCGTGCTGACCTTGCCTGCCCATTCGAGGACCTTCTCGAACTCCGGGGAGAGCGTCGGGTCCACGAGGGGCAAGGCGCCCATGACCACCTCGCCCGTCGCGCCGTTCAGGGTCACCACCTGCCCCTCGCGCACCACCGTCCGTCCCGCGCGGAAGAGCCGGCTCTCCTCGTCCACCACCACGTCGCCCGCGCCCACCACGCAGCTCTTGCCCCAGCCGCGCGCCACGACGGCCGCGTGAGAGGTGAGCCCGCCGCGCGAGGTCAGCACTCCCTGGGCGGCGTGCATGCCCGCCACGTCTTCGGGGGACGTCTCCGCGCGCACGAGGATCACCTGCTCCTCGCGCAGCGCCATCTCCACCGCCTTCTCGGGATCGAAGACGACCTTGCCGACGGCCGCCGCCGGGGTGGCGGCCAACCCCTGAGCGATGGCCGTGTACTTGGCCTTGGGGTCCACCGTCTTCACCAGGAGCTGGTTGAGCGAGGAGGGCTCGACGCGAAGGAGGGCCGTGTGGATGGACTTCTCTCGTCGTTCCGACGACTCTTTTATCCGGCGATCGTCGAACAATCCTTCCTTCAGCATCTCCACCGCGATGCGCACGGCGGCGCCGGCCGTCCGCTTGCCCGAGCGCGTCTGCAAGATGAAGAGCCGGCCTTCCTGCACCGTGAACTCGATGTCCTGCATGTCGCGGTAGTGGCGCTCGAGCCGGTCCTTGATGGCCACGAGCTCGTCGTAGACCTTGGGCATGCTCTCCTTGAGGGCGGCGATGGGCTGCGGCGTGCGGATGCCCGCCACCACGTCTTCGCCCTGAGCGTTGACGAGGAACTCTCCGAAGAACCGCCGCTCGCCGCTCGACGGGTCGCGCGTGAAGCACACCCCCGTGCCCGACGTCTCGCCGAGGTTGCCGAAGACCATGGCCATCACCGTCACCGCGGTGCCCCAGTCGTCGGGGAGCCGGTGGATGCGCCGGTAGTCGACGGCCTTCTTGGCGAACCACGAGTCGAAGACCGCAGACACGGCCAGCCGGAGCTGCTCGACGGGATCCTGCGGGAAGGCCTTGCCCGTGCGGGCCTGGACGAGCCGCTTGAACTCCGCCACGAGGGCCTTGAGCGGCTCGCGCTGCAGGTCGGCGTCGGACCGGGCCCCCGCCTGGGCCTTGGCTCGATCGAGAAGCTCGTCGAAGGCGTGGCGGTCGATGCCGAGGACCACGTCACCGAAGATGGTGATGAAGCGGCGATAGCAGTCCCAGGCGAAGCGCTCGTTCTTGGTCCAGCGCGCGAGCCCCAGCACCGTCCGGTCGTTGAGACCGAGGTTGAGGACGGTGTCCATCATGCCCGGCATGGAGGCGCGGGCCCCCGAGCGCACGGAGACGAGGAGGGGCCGCGCGGGGTCTCCGAGCTTGAGGCCGACGGCGGCCTCCAGGCGAGCGAGCGCCGCGAGCACCTGCTCCCAGAGCCCCGCCGGGTGCTTGCGTCCCCCCGCCGAGTACGCCGCCCAGGCCTCGGTCGTGATCGTGAAGCCGGGCGGCACCGTGACGCCCAGGTTCGTCATCTCCGCCAGCTCGCAGCCTTTACCGCCGAGCAGATGTCGCAGCGCGCTCGACCCCTCCGCCTTCCCGTTGGCGAAGGCGTACACGTACTTGTGTCGGCGAGCACCGCTGCTCGGAGACGCCGTCCGCGCGCCCTTGCGTACCCTGGCGTGTGCCATTTCCTCGACCCCCTCGGTCGGGCGGCCCGGTCTGCAGAGAAAGAAAGGCAGGCCCCGAAGAGGCCTGCGTTATCCGGTGATGGTATGCGACGGCAAGCCCGATGTCAACAAATATGTTGCGTGACAGGCACTTACGAGACTTTGCGCGGCCCCTTGCTCCGCGCCTTGACGGGACGAGCGCGCGTGAAGCTCTCGCTTCCGGTGACAAGTTTCTCGACAGCCTCCAGATGGGTGCGCATCGCTCGATACGCCCCCGCTTCGTCTCCGCGACGTATTGCCCGGAGCATGCGCCGGTGGTCGTGATGCGAACGCGTGGGACGGCCGGGCGTGAGCAAGCTTTCCTCGCGACTCTGGGAGAGTAGATCCAGCAACGCATTGACGATTCGGACGATGGCGCGGTTGTGTGCGGCCTCGGCGATGGCGGCGTGCAGGGCCGAGTCCTGCGCCATTCCCGTCCGCCCCTGGGCGACCTCGCGCGCCTGCTCTTCGAGGATGCGCTCCATCTCGCCCACCTCTTCGCGGGAGGCCCGCCGCGCGGCCAGCGCGGCGATGGCCGGCTCGAGGATGCGACGCGCCTCGAAGAGCTCCCCCACCGCTTCGCGATGCGGGAGAATGACGAGGGCGAGCGGCTCGATCAGCGCCTCCACCGAGACGTCACGCACGAAGGCGCCCTCGCCCGCCCGGATCTCGATGAGGCCGCGGCTCTGCAACGAGCGCAAGGCCTCGCGCACCGAGGTGCGGCTGACGCGGAATCGCTCGGCGAGCTCGCGCTCCGGGGGAAGGCGATCGCCCGAGTTCAGGCGGCCGTCGGCGATCAGCGCCTTGACCTGGCGAACGATGTCCTCGTAGATCCGGATGGACTTGACGGGCTCGAGCTCCATCAGGTGCCTTCCCTTCTCCGGGCGTGGGCAGGCGCGGACCTCGCCCGCCACCAGCCGAGCGCCGTCACCGCCGCCGCGAGCACGATGGACAGCCAGATGTCGGCGGCGGCCGCGCCGATCCCGAGCGAGCGCCGGACCATGGGGTCGTCCGTGATCATCTCGCCCGCGACATATCCCAGCACGCCCCCTCCGAGCCAGATGATCCATTCGTGGCGGGCCATCAGACGGGCCAGAAAGCCGCTCCCCCAGACCACCAGCGGCAGGGAGAGGGCGATCCCGAAAACGACGAGGACCATGTCTCCCCTGGCCGCGGCCGCCACCCCCAGCACATTGTCGAGGCTCATGGTCACGTCCGCCACCACGATGATCCAGATCGCCTCCCTGAGGGACGTGCCGTGTCGAGTCCCCGCATGATCCATGTGACCTGGGCGAACGAGCCGGACGGCGATCCAGATCAGGGCCAGCCCGCCGACCAGCTGGAGAAGCGGAATGCGCAGGAGAAAGCTCACCACCGCGATGAAGATGACGCGGAGGCCCACGGCCCCGAGGGTGCCCCAGAGGCGGCCGACGAGCTGCTGGCGCGCCGGCAGGTCCCGCACCGCGAGGGCGATCACGAGCGCGTTGTCTCCGGCCAGGGAGATGTCGATGAGCACGATGCCGAGGAGACGCGCCCAGAATTCCGGATCCAGGAGAAAGCTCATGCCCGCTTCTGGGAGAGCCGCCACCCGATGGCGGTGAGGGTACCGGCCATGGCGATGGCCACGGGCAGCTTGAGGCCAGCGTCCAGGCCTTGGCCCAGCGCTCGGAGCACCACGGGGTCGTCCAGCAACATCTCCCCCGCGACAAAGCCCAGGACTCCGCCGCCCACCCAGATGATGGCGGGATAGCGATTCATGAGCGTGGCGAGGACGCTGCTGCCCACGATGACGATGGGCACGGACATCGCGATGCCGATGCCCACGAGCATCATGTCTCCCCGCGCGGCCCCCGCGATGGCCAGCACGTTGTCGAGGCTCATGGTCACGTCGGCCACGAGAATGAGCCACACGGCATGCCAGAACGATCGGCCGTGGCGGCCCGTCTCCGGCTCCCCTCCCTCGGGCTGGACGAGCTTGTAGGCGATCCACAGGAGCACGAGGGCGCCCGCCGCTCTGAGAAAGGCCAGCTCGAGGAGCCGGCTCACGATTCCCACGAAGGCCAGGCGGAGCACGACGGCGCCCAAAGTGCCCCAGATCTGCCCGAGGACGCGCTGGCGCTTCGGCAGGGAACGCACGGCCAGCGCGATGAGGACGGCGTTGTCACCGGAGAGGAGGAGGTTGAGGAATCCAATCTCGAGCAGACGGATCCAGAATCCCGGATCGGAAACGAAATGCATCACCTGATCGAGCCGGTCAAGTCTCCCGGGGCTTGACGGCGGCCACCGGGGCTCCCCGGAGCCGGCGCACCCAGGGCGTGATCGCCGGCAGGGCGAAGAAGAAGAGCGCCACGGCGGTGATGGCCCCGGAGATGGGACGCTCGAGGAAGATCAGGAGCGAGCCGTGCGACATGATCAGGCTCTGGCGCAACGCATTCTCGGCCAGATCGCCCAGGACGAGGGCCAGCACGAGCGGCGCCAGGGGATAGTCGAGCTTCTTGAAGGCATAACCGACCACGCCGAAGATGAGCATATACCAGATGTCGATCATGCGACCGTTCACGGAATAGGCGCCCACGGCGCAGACAGAGACGATGAGGGGCGTGAGAATGGCAAAGGGGACGCGCAGGATGGCCGCGAAGAGGGGGACGAAGGCGAGGACCATGGCCACGCCGATGACGTTTCCCGTGTACATGCTGGCGATGAGGCCCCACACGAATTCCGGCTTCTCCTTGAAGAGCATGGGCCCGGGCTGGAGTCCCCAGATGATGAGCCCGCCCAGCATGACCGCCGCCGTGGGCGAGCCGGGAATGCCGAGGGTGATCATGGGCAGGAGCGAGGCGCCGCCCGCCGCGTGCGCGGCCGTCTCGGGCGCCACCACGCCTTCGATGTCGCCCTGGCCGAAGCGCTCGGGGTTCCGCGCGAAGCGCTTGGCGAACGAGTAGCTCATGAAGGAGGCGGGAGTCGCCCCGCCCGGCTTGAAGCCCATCCAGAAGCCGATGAAGCAGCTGCGCAGGAAGGTCCGCCAGTAGCGCGGGAGAGTCCGCCACGTCTCCAGCACGACGCGCGGGCTCATCTTGGCGGAGGCGCCCTTGAAGGACAGACCCTCCTCCATGGTCAGCAGGATCTCGCCGATGCCGAAGAGACCGATCACGGCCACGATGAAATCGAACCCTTTCATGAGGTCGGTGAAGCCGAAGGTCAGCCGCAGGGCTCCCGTCACGATGTCCAGCCCGACCGCGGCCATGATGAAGCCGATGAGGATGGACACGAGCGACTTCATGGGATTCCCGCCTCCCAGCCCCACGAAAGACGAGAAGGTCAGGAGCTGGATGGCGAAGAACTCCGGCGGACCGAACTTGAGCGCCACCTCGGCGAGAAGGGGCGCGAAGAGCGTGATGAGGACCACGGAGAAGAGGGCGCCCACGAACGACGAGGTGAAGGCCGCGGTGAGGGCCTGCCCTCCCTGTCCGTTCCGCGCCATGGGATAGCCGTCGAAGGTCGTGGCCACCGACCAGGGCTCGCCCGGGATATTGAAAAGGATCGAGGTGATGGCGCCGCCGAAGAGGGCGCCCCAGTACAGGCTCGTGAGCAGGATGATGGCGGAGGTCGGCTGCATCGAGAAGGTCAAGGGCAGCAGGATGGCTACGCCGTTGGCACCCCCCAGGCCGGGAAGGACCCCGATGATGGTGCCGAGGGCGACGCCGATGACGGCGAGAAAGAGGTTGTGCGGCTGCAGCGCAACCTGGAAGCCCAGGAAGAGGTTCTCGATGCCCACGCGTCAGTAGCCGAAGTACGCCTCGAGAGGTCCCTTGGGCATGGGCACGAGGAACCAGATCTCGAAGACGTAGAAGGTCACGGCGGAGACGACGACGCTGACCACGGCCACGGACAGCCATGGAAACCGCCCGATCCACCGCATGTAGATGGCCATGTAGAGGGTGGTAGCAACGTAGAGGCCGAGCCAGGGCATGGACAGCACGTAGCCCGTGGCGGGGACCAGCACCTTCAAGACCGGCGTCATGGCCCCGGGCGGAATGAAGGGCGTGCGGTCCGCTCGTCGGATGCCCTGGATGGTGATGACGAGGCAGGCCGCGATCAGGGCGAGGCCGAGCCAGAAGGGAAAGAAGCCACTCTTGGGTCCGTCGGTGCCCCACCCCACGCCCAGGCGAAGAGAATCCCAGATCACGAGCACCCCGCCCGCCATCAGCACCACTGCCGTGGTTAGGTCGGCTGCGCGCATGGTCGCTACTTCTTCAACAGCCCGCCTTTGGTCATCAGGTCGCGATGCACCTGCTCTTCTTGCTCGAGCCACTTCTTGAAGTCGTCTCCCACGAGCCAGGCGGGCTTGAGCGCGCCCTGCTGCATGTAGTCCTTGAACTCCGGAGTGTCGGCGACTTTCTTCAGGAGATCCTGGTACCAGGCCAGGGCTTCCTTGGGCATGTCAGGAGGCCCGAAGACTCCGCGGAGCATGAGGTAGGTGATATCCGTGCCGAGCGCTTCCTTGACCGTCGGAATGTCCTTCCACTCGGGCACCGGGATACGGGCGGCGTCGAAGACGGCGAGGGGCCGGACCCGGCCCGCCTTCCAGTGGCTGACGCACTCGATCGGATTGTTGACGGTGGAGTCCACGTGCTTTCCCACGAGGTTGACGCAGACCTCGCCGCCGCCCTTGAAAGGCACGTAGGTGAACTTCACCCCCTGCGCCTGCTCGAGCATGATGGTGATGATCTGGTCTTCCTGTGCCGAGCCCGTGCCGCCCATCTTCATGGTGCCGTTCTTGGCCTTGACGGCCGCGAGATACTCACGCGCCGTCTTGTACGGTGTCTCCGCGTTGACCCAGAGGATGAACTCGTCGAGGGCGATGCGCGCCACCGGCGTCATGTCTTTCCAGCTGAAGGGAATGCCCGTGTGGAGCGGCGTGGTGAAGAGGTTCGAGAGGGTGATGACGATAGTGTGCGCGTCACCCTTCTTGCCCTGGACGTGCAGGAACCCCTCGGCGCCCGCGCCCCCGGATTTGTTCACGGCGATGATAGGGCGCGGAGTGAGCTTGTGCTTCTCGGCGATGCCCGCAATGAGGCGGGCCATCTGGTCCGCGCCGCCGCCCGTTCCCGCCGGGATCACGAACTCGATGGGCTTGGTGGGCTGCCAGGCGGCCGGCGCCGGGGTGGCCCACACAGTAAGGGCTCCGACCAGCATCGACCCGATCAGACGTCGCCGTTGACGTGTCATGTCCTACCCTCCCAGGGAGTGCTCAGGCTCGATACCGATGCGGCCCGCTCACCGAGACATACGTCCGGACGGGACGGCGGGATGCGCAAGGACGACGTGGCAAACGGCGAGGGCCGGACGCGGCGCGCGGCCGCGGCCCGGCCCTCGATGGATGAATCGCGGCGGGTTACTTGCCCGCCGCGGCCCTTCTGAACGGGATGACACCGGGAATCTCCCACTTGTCCCACATCTCGTCCACCTTGGACTGGAAGTACTCGAGATCCTCCTCGGTGAAGTGAGCAAAGCGGCCCTGCTTGAGCAGGTACTCTCGCACGGGCTTGCGCGGGCGGCCTTCCACGATGGCCTTGGTCTTGCCGTAGTGGCGCACCACGCCGTCCTCGACCTCGTAGAGCGGAAAGACACCGCATTCCACCGCGAGCTCGCCCAGCTCGTGGCTGAGCATCGGGTCGTAGTCCCAACCCTTGGGGCACGGATCGAGCGAGTGTATGAACGTCGGCCCGCCGATGGAGAGGGCCTTGCGGACCTTGTTCATCATCTCGACGGCGTACGAGGCGTCGACGGTGGCGACGTAGCGGCACTCGGGGTGCCCAGCCGCCAGCATGCCCGCCATGTTCTTCTTCCAGCGCGTGTGGATGATCCGCTTCAACGTGCCCGGCGGGCTGAAGGTCGTATTGGCGCCGTACGGCGTCGAGCCCGAGAGCTGGATGTCCGTGTTGGCGTACGACTCGTTGTCGTACATCAGGATGAGCGAGTTGTACTCCTTGTGCGTCAGGGTCGCCGAGATGGCCCCGAGGCCCATGTCCGCCCCGCCCCCGTCGCCGCAGAAGGCGATGACGTTGATCGGCTCGGACTTCATCTTGCCCTTCTTCATGAGGGCCTTGAGACCCGCCGCCGTGCCGAGCGCGGCCGAGCCCGAGGAGCCGAGCTGGGTGTGCATCCACGGCACCACCCAGGGCGTCGTGTAGTACGTCGTGTTGGCGACGTACATGCACCCGGTCGCGCCCAGGACTATGGTCCGCGGCCCCGCCGCCTTGACCATGAGCTTCATGACCAGGGCCGACTCGCAGCCCTGACAGGTGCGGTGACCAGAGGTGAAGTATTCCTCGATGGTAACCTTCTTAACTCCACGGAACGGCTCTAGAATCTGCGTGGCGTTCGCGAATGCCTCAGCCATGATCTCTCTCCCTATTCTCTGACGCCCAGCCACTGCGTCTTGAGGGGGGACTTCCCTGTCTTGGCAGCTTCGAAACAGAGGTCGGTTGCCTTGTAGACGTCTTCGAGCGTCACCTCGCGGCCGCCCAGCCCGCAGATGAAGGACAGGAGCGGCGGACGCTTGTCGGCATTGTACATGGCCGCCCGGATCTCGTTGGCGACCACACCCGATCCGAAGGGCGAGCCGAAGGAGTAGTCCCGGTCGATGACACCGATGGCCTTGGCGCCCTGGAGGGCGGTGACCATCTTCTCCGTCGGGAAAGGCCGGAACCAGCGGGGCCGGATGAGCCCCACCTTCATGCCCTTGGCGCGCATGTTCCGGATGCCGACCTTGAAAGGCAGCGAGATCGTGCCCATACCCATGAGGATGACTTCGGCGTCCTCCGTCATGTACTCCTCGAACCACGGGTTCTCGGGGCCGCGGCCGAAGGTCTTCCGGAAGTCCGCGTAGGCCTCTTCGATGACCGTGTACGCGCGGTTCATCGCCTCGTTGTTCTGCCGCCGGATCTCGATCACCCAGTCCTCGTTGGCCTGCGGCGCGACCGTGATGGGATTGTCCGGGTGCAGGAGCAGGTCGCCACGGTTGTAGGGCGGCAGGAACTTGTCGACCTTGGCCCGGCTCGGCACCTGCACGATCGCCTGCGAATGCGTGAGGAAGGCTCCGTCGGCGGAGATCGCGATGGGCAGGAAGACTCGCCGATCCTCGGCGATGCGATAGGCGAGCAAGGTGGTGTCGAGCATCTCCTGGGCCGTGTCCACCCAGATGAGCAGCCAGCCCAGGTCCCGCACGGTCAGCGCGTCGTTGTGCTCGACGCCGAAGGCGCCCGGATCGTCGAGCGCGCGGTTGCCGACCATGCACACCATGGGGACGCGCAGCGGCGGCGTCACCGTGAGGCACTCCATCGCGTACATCCAGCCCACGCCCGAGGACCCGCAGAAGACGCGCGCGCCGACGGTCGAGGCGTGCTTGACGATCTCGAACTGGCTGTGCTCGCCCTCGGCCACGATGTACTCGGCCTCCAGCTGGCCGTTGGCGATCTTCTTGGCTATGGCCTGCATCACAGTGTCGTAGGGACGGATCGGGTACGCCGTCACCACGTCGAGGTCGGCGAGGGTCAGCGCTTCCGCGCAGGCCTCGCTCCCCGAGATGAGCATCTCGCGGTCGTCGGATGCCGTCGTTCCCGCCGGGGTCTTGGTCTCCACCGCCATCGCGTTGTCCTCCGGTCTCTAGCGCAGCTTGCCCGCGGCGTTCTCGCCGGGGATGCCCGCCGTGATCTCGATGCCGCCCTGCTCGAGCTCCTGCTTGATCTCCTCGGCATACTGCCCGCGGAAGCGGAAGCCGTGGGAGCGGACCACGTGCTCCTTGGAGGCGATCTTGTCTCCCATCCACTTGACGTACGCGGGCTTGTCACGCCGCCACATCTCGTACTGGCTGGCGTTGTCCTCGAAGGCGTCTTCCCGGACCATGGTGACGCAGTCCTTGGCGGGACAGACCGCCTCGCAGACGCCGCAGCCGCAGCAGGACTCCATGTTGGCGTCGTAGAGCCCGTCCGGCGTCACGTCGAAGCACGAGTCCGGGCACTGGATCCAGCAGAGCGTGCACTTCACGCACTTGTCGAAGTCGATGACCGGACGCATGGTGCGCGTGGTGAACTTCTTGAAGTACGGGTTGCGCTCGGGGACATAGCCCTTGCCGCCCTCCATGGGCTTGCCGATGGGGATGGCGGGGATGCTGACGCCCTCGCGCATCTCCCACCACTTCGGCTTCTCGAAGGAGAACGGCGTCTCCGCATTGCCCTCGGTGATCTTGACGGGCCGGCTCTCCAGTCGCTCGAAGGCCTTGCGCGCCGACGCCGCCTTGAGCTCGGAGCCCCACTCCGCCTCCTGGATGGCCGCGCACACGGCGTCCAGGGAGAGGAAGCCCGGCTGGATCTTGGCGAGGGCGCCCAGGATGCGCGCTTCCGTATGGTCTTCCTTGTAGACCCACAGACCGGAGAAGGAGGCCTTGGCAGGGATCAGGGCCAGGTTGTAAGGCGCTTCCTTCTTGTGGATGTCCTTGAGCAGCTCGGTAGGGCTCTGGAGCGAGGTCATGAGCAGCGTCCCGTTGGGGGTGGTCAGCCGGTTGATGGGCTGGAGCCCGTACCACGCCCAGGACTCGACGCCCTTGGACAGGGTGTCGTCCACGCAGATGGTGACGTCCACCTCTTTGGGCTCGTAGCGGGCCATGTTCTGCTCGAGCTCTTCCTGCGTGTCCGCCACGATGGCGAAGTCCTTGGCGGGGATGCCGTTGCGCTGGGGGCTGTCCCCGTAGCGGCCGAAGGCGATGCCCCACCGTCCGGCCTTGCGGGCCGAGAGCACGATGCCGCGGCAGATGCGGGCGGCGAGGTTTTTCTGGAAGATGCCGCGATAGACGACCTCGCAGGTGAAATGGGCCATACGCTTCTCCTTGGCGCGGGTTCCCGCCAGTTGTCTCTGGCGGTCTATTGGTCGCACCAGACTATGCGCCGTGCCCCTGGTTCCTGTCAATCTCGAAAGACCTGGGGGCTCGCTGCAGTGCGTCAGAAGGGATCGGGGAGCAGTCAGCTAGCGAGTCGAGGCACCCCGCACCATGTCGGCAAAGTAGGTGTGCACGGCCGTATCGTCCGTGAGCTCGGGATGGAAGGCGGCGACCAGGATATGTCCCTGGCGGGCCATCACGCATTCCCCGTTGTGGTGGACGAGGGGTGTCACGCCTGGGCCGAAGCGGCGGATGCGCGGGGCCCGGATGAAGATCATCTTGATGGGCCGCGGCCCCTGCCCCAGATCGGCGGGTCCCGCGGTCTCGAAGCTCTCCTTCTGGCGCCCGTAGGCGTTGCGCTCGGCCGTGATGTCGATGAAGCCCAGCGAGAACTGCTGCGGGCGCTCGACCTCGCGGGCGAGGAGAATGAGACCCGCGCAGGTGCCGAAGATCGGGCGTCCGGAATCGTGGAACTTCTTCAGGGCCGGCATGAACTCCCACGTGTCCATGAGCTTGAGGAGGGTCGTGCTCTCGCCCCCCGGCATGACGAGGCCGGCGACGTCGTCGAGCTGCTCGGGCAGTCGCACCTCGGCGCTCTCGACGCCGATCCGATCCAGCGCCTTGCGGTGCATGTCGAAATCGCCCTGGAGGGCGAGCACGCCCAGCTTCATGCGGCCGTCCCGACCTCAGGTCGCCCGGCCTTGGGTCGATTGAGGGCATCGTAGTACGCGTAGAACTCCGCGCGCACGTCCTCCTCGGTGCGCCCGCGGTCATAGGCGGGGGAGACGAGCGGCCGCGCCCGCTCGACGCGGATGAGCACCACGGCCTCAGGGCCATAGTCCAGTCCCCGGCCGCGGTAGAAGGCGAGCACGTCTTCGAAGAGCGGTCCGGTCGTGAGCACCGTCGCTCGTCCCTTGAATCGATAGCCCTTGCGCGCGACGGGATCCACGACGTTGAGCTCGACGGAAGGATTGGCCAGCACGTTCTCGCGCGTCTGGGGCGAGCGGATGTCGAGATAGACGAGATGGTCGTCGTCCCACACGGTCGTGGTCGCCTTGGGCGAGAGGTTGGGCGTGCCGTCCGGGCAAACGCTCGCGACATAGGCGAGCCGCTGCTCGCGCACCGTGCGCTTCATGTCCTCGGTCAGGATACCCATATGAGTGTCTCCGGCCCCGGCGGGACCCTTCGGCCCCGCCGGGCGTCGAGAGGAGCTACCAGCCGCGGGTCTGCAGCAGGTCGGACTCTTTGAGCTTGGAGGTCTCGATACCGGGCATGGCCTCGCCGAGATCCTCGGACACCTTGACCAGGATGTCGGGATTCTTGAAGTGGGTCGTGGCCTGGACCACCGCCTTGGCCCGCGCGGCGGGGTCGGCGGACTTGAAGATGCCCGAGCCGACGAAGACGGCCTCCGCGCCGAGCTGCATCATGAGCGCGGCATCTGCCGGCGTGGCGATGCCCCCCGCGGAGAAGTTGGGCACGGGCAGCTTGCCGTGCTCGGCCACCCAGCGCAGGAGCTCGTACGGCGCGCCCAGGTTCTTGGCCTCCGCCATGAGCTCCTCGGGGCCCAGCGCCTTGAGGCGGCGGATGCCCGAGACGACGGAGCGCATGTGGCGCACGGCCTCTACGATATTGCCCGAGCCCGCCTCGCCCTTGGTGCGGATCATGGCTGCGCCCTCACCGATGCGACGGAGGGCCTCCCCGAGATCGCGGCAGCCGCAGACGAAGGGCACCTTGAAGGCGAACTTGTCGACGTGGAAATGCTCGTCGGCCGGCGTCAGCACCTCCGACTCGTCGATGAAGTCCACGCCCAGCGCCTCGAGGATCTGCGCCTCGACGAAGTGCCCGATGCGGCACTTGGCCATCACGGGGATGGAGACCGTCTGCTGGATCTCCTTGATCTTCTTCACGGGCGACATGCGGGCCACCCCGCCGTCCTTGCGGATGTCCGACGGCACCCGCTCGAGGGCCATGACGGCGACGGCGCCGGCATCCTCGGCGATCTTGGCCTGCTCGGCATTGGTCACGTCCATGATCACCCCGCCCTTGAGCATCTCGGCGAGCCCGACCTTGAGCCTCAGCGTTCCGACTTCCATACGAGAATCTCCTTTCATTGGTCCAATCGTGATTGAAGCTGCCGCCTGATCATCGGCCATTCGGATTCCAGGATCGAAAAGGCCGCGGTGTCCCTGATGCCTCCGTCCGATGCGGGCCGCTGGGCCCGGAGGACCCCGTCGAGTCGCGCGCCCAGCCGGAGGATGGCGTTGCGCGAGCGCTCGTTGCGGGAATCGGTCATGAAGCTCACCCGGTGGACCCGCCACTCCTCGAAGGCGTGGGTGAGCATGAGGAGCTTCGCCTCGGTATTGACGGCGGTCCGCTGCGCCGCCGCCCCCAGCCACGTCCAGCCGATCTCCACCGCATCCGGCCGGTCTTCGCCGCGCTGATTCGGATTCCCCGGCGGCCACGGCCAGAACTCGATGTTGCCGAAGCGCGTGCTGCCGACCACACGGCCCGTGGCCCGGGCGAAGGTGGCGAAGGGCAGCGCCCGCCCCGTCTCCTGGTCGCGGAGCGCCGTCTCGATGTACCGGAGCATGGCCGGCTCGTCGGCAGGCACCGTCGTGAAGCCGTACGTCTCGCGGGGACCGCCCGCCACCGCCAGGAGCGCGCCCGCGTGACCCAGCTCCAGCGGCTCGAGTCGCACGTGCCGGCCCTCGAGGACGACGGGGCGGAGGCGGGTGGGACGCTCGGCCGTGAGAGTCACGCCAGCGCCTCCTTCATGTCCCCGATGAGGTCCTCGACCTTTTCGAGCCCCACCGAGACGCGGATCAGTCCTGGCCCGATGCCGATCTCCCGCTTCGTCTCGTCGGACAGCCGTCGGTGCGAGGTTCGCGCGGGATAGGTCCACGTGGTCGCCACATCGGCGAAGCTCGGAGCGAACTCCATCAGTCGCGAGCGCTTCATGAAGCGCTCGACGGCCAGGGCTCCGCCCCTCAGATCCAGGGACAGGATGGCCCCGGAGGGCCCTGGCATCTGCCGCTTGGCGAGAGCGCGCTGGGGATGGGAGTCGAGCCCCGGGTAGTACACACGCTCCACGGCGGGATGAGCCTCCAGGAAGCGCGCGAGGGCGAGGGCATTCGCGGACTGCCTCTCCACGCGCACGCTCAAGGTCCGCGCCCCGCGCGTGGCGAGCCACGCGTCGAAGGGACCCAGGTTCGTCCCCGAGCGGATCATGGCGGCCCGCACGCGATCCATGGTTGCCTTGCTCCCCAGCACGATGCCGCCCGTGACATCTCCGTGGCCAGAGATGAACTTGGTCAGGCTGTGCATCACGATGGTCGCTCCGTGCTCGAGCGGGCGCATCACCGCGGGCGACGCCAGCGAGGAATCGACGATGAGGTCGATGCCGCGTGCGGCGAGCGGCGCGGCGACCGTCTCCAGGTCGACCATGCGCAGGAGTGGATTCGAGAGCGACTCGACGAAGACGGCGCGCGTGTTCGGCCGGAGCGCTCCCAGCAAGAGGGCGGGATCGGTGGCATCGACGAAGACGGTGTCGATGCCGAGCCGGCGCCCCTCGTCGTCGAGAAATGCCGTGGTGGAGCCGTAGAGATCGCGCGCGGACACGATGTGGTCGCCCGCGGTGAAGAGCCCGAGGAGGAGCGCCGTGGTCGCGCCCATGCCCGACGCGCAGGCGACGGCGGCCTCGGCTCCTTCGAGGCCCGCCACGAGGTCCTCGAGCATGGCATGGTTGGCGGTTCCGTAGCGGCCGTAGACGAAGCCGGATGTCTTCCCCTCCCAGACCGACTCGACCGTGTCCATGTCCTCGAAGACGTACACGTTGGTCTGGTAGATCGGCGGCGTGAGGGGTCGGCTGGCCGAAGGGACGTCACGGCCCCCCCGCGCGGCCCGGGTCTCGAAGTCCACGGTGGCGGCTCCTAGACCAGCGGCACGGCGGGCCCGCGCACGCGGGCACTCCGCTCCGGGTGACGTCCGAGCTCGCGAACGCTGTCGGCGAGACGTCGCACGCCCTCTTCGATCTGAGAAAAGGGCACGGCCGAAAAGGAGAGGCGCAGCGCCCGCTCGCCCCCGCCGTCGGCGAAGAAGGCATTGCCCGGCGTGAAGGCCACGCCGCGCTCGACGGCGCGAGGCAACAGGGCCGCCGTCTCCATGCCCTCGGGCAGCTCCACGAGGAGCGAGAAGCCGCCCTGGGTCTCCGTCCAGCGGACACCGTCCGGCATCCGACGACCGAGGGCGGCCAGCAGCGCGCCGCGGCGCCTCGCGTACTCGCGTAGCACCCGCGCCTGGTGCCGGTCGAGGAGGCGCTGACGGCAGAAGTGGTAGACGGCCGCCTGGATGAGGGGGCTCGTGTGGATATCGGCCAGCTGCTTGGCCATGTCCAGGCGCTCGATCAGCTCTTGCGAGGCCACGATCCATCCGAGACGCAGTCCCGGGAACAGGATCTTGGAGAAGGTGCCGAGATAGATGACCTGCCCCGAGGCGTCCGCGGCCTTGAGAGGCGCGGGCGGCCGCTCGCCGTAGAAGAGCGTGCCGTCGAACCCGTCCTCCACGATGGGAAGCCGGTGGCGCGCGGCGACGTCGAGCAGGCGACGACGCGCCGCCGCGGGCATGGTCAGCCCGGTCGGGTTGTGCGCACTCGGCTGGCAGTAGAGAAGCTTGGGCGCCTGGCGCTCGAGGAGCCGCTCGAGATGGTCCACGGAGAGCCCCCCGCCCGCCATCGGCACCGGCAACAGCTGGGCGCCGAAGGCCCGGAAGACCTGCATGGCCCGCGGGTAGGACGGCTGCTCGATGGCCACGAAGTCGCCGGGGTCCAGGAGCGTGCGCGCGACCAGATCGAAGCCCTGCTGGGTACCGTTGACGATCAGGATGTCCTCGGGCCGCGCCTCGAGGCCGAAGCGCAGGAGATAGCTGGAGAGATACTGGCGCAGGGGCGGGTAGCCGCTCGACGGGTAGTACTGGAGCAGCTCGCGCCCTTCCTCGCGGATGACCCGGTTGAGCACGCGACGGAAGGCATCCGTGGGGAACAGCGCGCTGTCGGGAACGCCGCCCGCGAACGAGATGATGCCGGGCCCCGGTCGGGCGCTCTGGCTCCACGCCTCGCGGCGGCGCGCGTCGGCGGCCACGATCTGCGCGGCCTTGGAGAGAAAGCCCGTCCACTCGAGCCGCGGGGCCGTAGGCGCGGCGGGCGGGGCGGTCGGCGCGGCGTCCGCGACGAAGGTGCCCTGCCCCACGTGCGCGCGCGCCCACCCACCGGCCACGAGGTCCTCGTACGCCTGGGCGACCGTGGTGCGATTCACGCCGAGCTCCAGGGCGAGCTCGCGCGTGGCGGGAAGCTTGACGCCGGGCGCGAGCAGACGCTGGCTGATCAGCCGCTCGAAGTGCAGCTGGATCTGCCGGGCCAGCGGCAGCCTGCCGTTACGGTCCGCCGATCGATCGAGAGGGATTTTCATAGGCGCCTCGTATCAGCCATTATCGACACGATCACCAGGTTGTAAAGGTCCAATTGGATGGGCTCAGAATCAGCCAATATTGACCGTGATAAGCTGGCTGGGCAATGGCCAAACTGGACGGGCCTCTCAGGAATTTCGCGAAGTACTATCTCCTCTGGGCCGCCATCATCGGCATCGCCGTGATCGCCGTGCTTCTCTGGACCCTGAGATAGCTCAGGGGCTGTCTCGCCACTGCCGTAGACGCCGAATATTCCGAAGGTTTCAGCGGTCCCACAACCCCTCCAGGTTCGGCCGGCCCGGGTGGTATCATGCGCGCCGGCCGTAGGGTAAGCAGCCCGCTCTGGAAAGGACACGCGTCTCACCGACATGGCGCAGCTCGTGACGCTCGAGTCGATGTGGAACCGCAGGGGGAAGCTCCTCCAGGAGGAGCCCTCGGTTCTGCCCTATCTCAAGGCCATTCGGCAGTCCCTGGCCTGGGAGGGAATACGCATCAACCTGGTCTACCGGCGCTTCTACACTCACTACGATCTCGAGATGCTGCTCCAGGAGGCCCGCCGGCATCACAGCCAGCAGGTCTGCTACATCTCCTCGCACGGCCAGCGGCGAAAGCTCACCGGCCTCGGGGACAAGGTCATCCGCCTCGACAGCCTCATCGACTACTGCACCCCGAGCCCGCGCACGGGTTACATCTTCGGCGCCTGCGACTTCCTGCAGCCCGACACCGCGCGCAAGTTCCTCCTCGCCACGGGGGCGCGCTTCGTGGCCGGCTATCGGAAGGAGATCCCCTGGACCGAGTCCATGCTGGTGGACTCGCTGTTCCTCTCCTATCTCCTGGGCGGCACCATGAAGTGGGTCCGCACCAAGCACGGCGAGCGCGTGCCGCCGCTCCGCCAGACGGAGAACTTCGAGATCATGCGCTCGGCGAGCCCGCAGCGGGTGGCGGGCATGCTCTATCGTGATTTTCCCCTCGCCCACGACATCACCTTCTCCTGCTTCACGCTCGACCGAAAGCAGGGCCGGAAGCCCGCCCTCGTCAACTCCTTCGAGACGTATCGCCGCAGCGTGGACCGGGCGCGGCGTCTGGTTCGTGACCTATAATCGGCCCAGGCCGACCACCCGCAGCAAGGAGGCTCCAATGGGACAGATGAAGGAGTTTGCCGGCGTCTACTATCGTGAAGGAGCGCTCGATCCCAAGACCATGCAGCTGGTGGCGCTGGCCGCCATGGCCGCCGCCGGCTGCACCTCCTGAGTGCCCGGACGCTTCGCGGCTGCGAAGCAAGCCGGCGCCACCGAGGACGAGATCAGCGAGACGTTGATGTACGCCATGCGCGGCGCCGCTCGCGCGACCTGGAGCACCATCAAGCACATCCCAGGCATCGAGAACATCAACAAGGAGTGGAAGACCACGTACGAGCGGGAGAACGGCAAGTAGCCTGACATCGCCTCCCCTGCCCTCGCTCCGGGGGCAGGGGGAGCGCGACAAGGACAACCACATGGCGCTGGGCGAATCAGGAATCAAGCAGGCCGTCCGCTGGCTCGAGGAGCAGCTGCACGAGCGTCCCGATGCCGACCGCGTGCGTCTCGTCGACGAGGCGGGGCGCCGCTTCGATCTCTCCCCCATGGACACGGACTTTCTCTTCCGTCACCTCGCCGAGCGCCCCCCGGGCCCGGCCAAGGCATGACCGAGGCGCACAAGGCGCACGTCCAGTCGCAGTTCGGAAGAGCGGCGGAGGACTACATCACGAGCCCGGGCCATGCCGGCGGCGCCGACCTCGACCGCCTGCTCGGCTGGGGCCGCGCGCGCGGCGCCGACCGCGTGCTCGACGTCGCCACGGGGGGAGGCCACACGGCCCTGGGCTTCGCCGGCTTCACCCCGAGCGTGGTCGCCACCGACGTCACCGAGCCCATGCTCCACGCTGCGCGCCGATTCATCGACGAGCGCGGCGCCTCGGGTGTGCGCTTTGTGGCCGCCGATGTCGAGGCCCTGCCCTTCCGGGACGCCTCCTTCGGCGTGGTCACCTGTCGCATCGCCGCGCATCACTTTCCCGAGCTCTTGCCGGCGGTACGTCAGGTCTGCCGCGTGCTCGTCCCGGGAGGCGCCTTTCTCATCCAGGACATCCTGGGGCGCGAGGACCGAGAGCTCGCCGCCTTCATCCTGGAGGTCGAGAAGCGCCGCGATCCTTCCCACGTCCGCGCCTTCACTCAGCGCGAGTGGGCGGCCTTCCTGAAGGCCGCGGGGCTCACGGTGATCGACGAGATGGTCATGGAGAAGGTGCGCGAGTGGGAGCAGTGGACGGAGCGCATGCGAATGTCGGAACCCGCCAGGGCTGACCTGGAGCGCTTCGTTCTCGCGGCCCCCCCCGCGTACCGGGAGGCCTTCGATTTCAAGATCGAGGGCCGCCGCATCCTGTCCTTCACTGACCGCATGCTCCTCCTGCGCGCCGATAAAGATTAGAGGCTGAGGAGCCGGGCTACTCCTTCAGCACCGCCACGGTCGCGCCCCAGCCTCCGCGCTCGGGCGGCGCGTCGAAGTAGCGCGAGACGAGCGGATGTCCCTGCAGCAGCGATTGGACCATGGCGCGCTGGGTGCCCGTCCCCCGCCCGTGGATGAGCCTGACCTCGCGAAAGCCCCTGGCCGCCGCCTCCTTTAAATACTCCTCGACCACGGAGCGCACGTCCCTCGGAGAGAACGAGTGGAGGTCCAGCGAGTCCTCGATGGGCAGGCGGATCGCCTCGGGCTCATCCATCGGACCAGCGATCAGCGCGGGATGGGATTGACGACGGGCGCGGGGACGACGAGATCGGGCTTGCTCTTCTGCTGCTCGCGGCCCTGCTCGGCCATGCAGGCCATCCACTGATACTGCTCGTGCTCCCTCCCGATCGCGACGACGCGCCCGTCCGTCTCTATGCGCTGCACCACGATGGTGGGCCATTGCGAGCACTTCCGGGAGCGCTGATAGGCCAGGTCCTGCTCGAAGGTCTGAGCGCCCGTGGTGCAGCCCACGGTCGCCGCCAGAAATCCCAAGACCGCCAGCCCCTGACGGATCATCCGGCCAGAGGCGCGCGGCGCGTGTGCCAGTCGGTCACGCGCTGATAGGCATCGGCGACGCGCAGGACGGTCGCCTCGTCGAAGGGCCGCCCGATGATGTGGAGGCCCATGGGCAGTCCACCCTCGGTGAAGCCGCAGGGAATAGAGGCCGCCGGGTGGCCGCTCAGATTGAACGGGCGCGTGAAGCGGATCAGGCTCGCCCGAACGGGGAAGGTCTCGCTGCCGATCCGGGCTTCGTTCTGGCCGACGGGCTGGGCCTCGATGGGCGTGGTGGGGGCGAGAAGCACGTCGAGCTTGGCGAGGGCCGCGTCCACCTCGTCGCGCAGCAGCACGCGGAGCCGCTGGCCCTTCAAATACTCGGCTCCCGTCACGAAGGCGCCCACGCGCAGGCGCTGACGCACGTCCTCGCCGTAGTCGGCGGCCCGCGTCTTGAGCCATTCCTCGTGATAGGCATAGGCCTCGGGGGCGAGGACGGCGTGGGAGGCGCCGGGAGCGACGCTCACCGTCTTGATATCGACTTCCGAGAGGGTGGCCCCGAGCCCTTCGAGCGTCTTGGCGGCGGCTTCCACGGCAGCGCGTTGCGCCGGCGCAGCGCCCTCGAGGAAGAAGGACCGCAGCAGACCCACCCGCAGCCCCTTGACCTGCCCGGTGAGCGCGGCCATGTAGTCCGGCACGGGGAGCACGCTCGTCGTCGGATCGCGCGGGTCATAGCCCGACATCGCGCCGAGCATGAGCCCGCAGTCGGCGGCGCTCCGGCACATGGGCCCCACGTGGTCCATGGACCAGGCGAGCGGCAGCACGCCCGTGCGGCTCACACGACCGTACGTGGGCGTGAGCCCGGACAGCCCGCACAGCGAGGCCGGGATGCGGATGGAGCCTCCCGTGTCGGAGCCGAGAGCGCCCGGACAAATGCCCGCGGCCACGGCAGCGCCGGAGCCCGACGAGGATCCGCCGCAGATCCTGTGGGTGGCGACGTCCCAGGGATTCCACGGGGAGCCGTAGTGCTGATTCAAGCCCTCCGGACCATAGGCGAACTCGTGCATGTTGAGCTTGCCGAGCACGATACCACCCGCGGCGGCGAGCCTGGTGACGACGGTGGCATCCTCGTCGGGCACCCAGTCCGCGAGGATCTTCGATCCCCCGGTGGTCTTGACCCCTTTGGTGCAGTAGAGGTCCTTGAGCCCGATGGGCACGCCGTGTAGCGGACCCAGGGTTCCCGCAGCGGTGACCGCGGCCTCCGCCGCCTTGGCCGCGGCCAGGGCCGAGTCGGCCATCACCGTGATGTAGGACTTGAGCTTGCCGTCGATCTTGGCGATGCGCTCGAGGTGAGCCTGCACCACCTCGACGGGCGAGACCTTTTTCGCCGCGATCATGGACGCGAGATCCGTCATGGAGGTCCAGCAGAGGTCACTCACGAGCAAATCCCCTTCCCTAAAAGATGCGGTACTGCGAGGCGGGCTCGGTCTCGAGCGGGATGTCGCGGATGGCCGCCAGTCCCGCGCGCCCGGCTTCCACGAGGGGAAGCAGCCCGGCCAGCTCGGTGTCGGTCAGCTCGAGTCCCTGCACCCTGGCCAGCGTGCGAAGCGAGTCGACGGTGAGCTTTTCCATGCCGGGAGGATAGCGCATAATCCGGTTCATGCCCACACCCCTTCAGGAAGCCCAGCAGTGGCTGCGCGAGTTCGAGACGGCCTGCCGAGGACGTGACTTCGACACCGGGCGCCGCATGTTCGCCGACGATGCCGTGGCCTTCGGCACCTGGGCCATGGCCGTGCATGGCCTCGCCAACATCGAGCGCGAGCAGTGGCGCAATGTCTGGCCGCGCATCCGCAACTTCACCTTCGAGACCGAGCCGGTCGTACGCGCGAGCGGCGACACGGCGTGGATCGCGGCCGCCTGGTCCTCCGAGGCCACGGGCGCGGACGGCAAGCCCTTCGTTCGCCCCGGGCGTGCCACCTTCATCCTCGCGCCGCGAAACGGACACTTGCAGTGTGTGCACAGCCACGTCTCGCTCCAGCCGAGCCAATCCGAGTCGGCCCACGGCAAGCTGGGTTAGGATGCAGTTCGAGAGCTGAGTGCAGTTCGAGCTGAGACGTGGCCGACGAGCCGCAGGCGAGGAGCACGGCGAGGCGAGGGCTGAGTGCAGTTCGAGCTGAGACGTGGCCGACGAGCCGCAGGCGAGGAGCACGGCGAGGCGAGGGCTGAGTAAAGTCGAAACGGAGGGAGCGACGATGAACATCTTCAAGGCCATGGCGGTCAAGGATCTCGAGGAAGCGACCAGGGCCATTCCCGTGATCGACTTCGCGCCCGCATTTCTAGGCGAGCCCGACGGCCTCGACGCGGTGGCGGCCCAGGTGCGGGAGGCGAGCGAGCGCGTGGGCTTCTTCTACCTCGCCGGCCACGGCGTCCCCTCCTCGACAGTGGAGGCCGCCTTCGAAGCTTCGCGCGAGTTCCACGCCATGCCGCTCGAGGAAAAGCTCACGCTCCAGATCAACGAGAACAACATCGGCTATCTTCCCGTCAACCAGTCCATCCAGGGCGCCTCCCAGGTGCACAAGGCCACGCGCCCGAACTACAACGAGAGCTTCTTCATCAGCCACGACCGCGGTCCCGGGCATCCCGACGTGGTGGCGGGCACGCCGTTGCGCGGGCGCAACCAGTGGCCCGAGGGCCACCACGCGATGCGCGCGGCCATGGTCGCCTACTTCAAGACCATGGAGGCGGTGGGCGAGCGGACAGGAGATCGACGACGACGAGCAGTTCGGCCAGGGGCCCCACACCGACAACTCGTTCATCACCATGCTCGCCCGTGAGGATACCCCCGGACTCGCCGTGCGCCTTCCCAGCGGGGAGTGGCTGGCCCCTCCCGTGATCCCCGGCACGTTCCTCGTCAATCTCGGCAACATCATGAAGCGGTGGTCGAACGATCGCTTCCTGTCCACTCCCCATGGCGTGCTCAATGACACCGGCAAGGATCGCTACTCGATCGCCTTCTTCTTCAGCCCGAACGTGGAGGCGGTCATCGAGTGCCTGCCGAGCTGCACGGGGGCCGACAATCCGCCGCGCTACCCGCCCGCCGTGTATCGCGACCTCGTGCTCGATTTCTACAACGCCAACTACTTCCACCGTCAGGGACATGCCGGAGCGCGCGCGAGCGGTCGGTCCTAGAGGAGAGACCACGACATGAAGGTGGGATTCATCGGACTGGGCATCATGGGCGGGAGCATGGCCTCGAATCTTCAGGCGGCCGGCCACGCCCTGTGCGTGCACGACATTCGACGGCAGGTGGCCGCGCCACATCTGGCCGCGGGAGCGGAGTGGAAGGACACGCCACGCCAGGTCGCGGAGGCGGTCGACGTCGTGTTCACGTCGCTGCCCGGCCCTCCCGAGGTGGAAGCGGTGGCCCTCGGCGCGGATGGCCTCATCCACGGCCTGCGCAAGGGCGCGGCGTTCTTCGACCTGTCCACGAACTCGCCCGCCATGATCCGCCGGATCCACGCGGCGTTTCAGGAGAAGGGCGTGCACGTGCTGGACGCTCCCGTGAGCGGCGGGCCGATCGGCGCGAAGACCCGCCGGCTCGCCATCTGGGTGGGCGGGGATCGAGGGATCTACGACGCCCACAAGGACGTGCTGGGAGCCATGGGCGATCAGCACTACTACGTCGGGGCCATCGGGGCGGGCGCGGTGGCCAAGCTCGTGCACAACTGCTCGAGCTTCACCATCGGGGCGGTGCTGGCCGAGACGTTCTCCATGGGCATCAAGGCCGGTGTGGAGCCCCTGGCCCTGTGGAAGGCCGTCCGTCAGGGCGCGAGCGGGCGCCGTCGCACCTTCGACCGGCTCATGGACAAGTTCCTACCCGGGACGTACGACCCGCCGTCTTTCGCCCTCAAGCTGGGCCACAAGGACGTCTCCCTGGCCACCGCGCTGGGGAGGGAGATCGGCGTGCCCATGCGCCTGGCCAATCTCGCGCTGGCCGAGCTGACAGAGGCGCTCGCTCACGGCTGGGGCGACAAGGACTCGAGCAGCTACATGCTGCTCCAGCTCGAGCGGGCAGGAGTCGAGACCGGCGTGCCCCTCGAGAAGCTTCGCGAGGTGATCGAGCAAGACACGCCCTCGTGACGCCCGGGATGGATTGGACCTCGCGGCTCGCGAGCTTCGCTACCAGATGAACCACAGGGCCATCAGGGCCCCGAGAGTGATTCCGACGTCCGCGAGATTGAAGACCGGCCACCAGCCGATCGCCACAAAATCGAGGACCGCCCCGCGCCGCAGCCGGTCGTAGACGTTGCTGGCGGCGCCTCCCAGGGCGGCGCCGATGCCGACGTGCGCCGCCGGATGGTGGAAGATGTCTCCCTGACCGATCAGGAAGGCGAAGGTGCTGAGGACCACCCCCCAGAGGAGAACCAGAGCAATCCGCTTGTCGGGAAGGCGGCGACTTCGAGACGGCTTCATGGCGCAGCGGAGCCGGACACACCAGACCACCGCCGCGGACGATCCATTCGCCAAACGCCTGGTCACCGCCATTTTCGTGAGCTGGTCGGCCAGCAGCACGAGGATGGCTGGCAGCAACACGGTGATGCTCGTCATGCTTTCCTCACTGCTCCGCGCTCCTTTCGGTCATGGGCCCGCGCCGAGGTCGGCGCGGGCCCGGTCCGCAACGGTTGCTAGCCGCGGCGCTGCTGTGGATCGACCCTCGGCGGCTCCCCGAGGGGACGCGGGGCCGGGCACGCCTGATACGCGCAGGGAGGCGGAGCCACTTGCGGCGGGCAGCACTCTTCGATCTGCTTGCGGAGGGCCTCCTCCCGCTGACGGGTGAGCGCGGCCTCGGCGTGGGTGGCCGCATACAGCTCGGCGAGCGCCGTAGTGCTGTTCCTGATGGTCGTTTGAAGCCCGGTCTGCGTGTGCGACTCGTTCAGCAATTCACAGGTGTTCCTGGAGATGTGCTCGAGGATGCAGATCATCGTGTCGTTCTGCGCGGCATTCTGAGCCAGGGCCTGGTTCGTGTAGTTTCCGATGGTGATGAGCTGGGCAAATCCCCAGTTGAGCGTGGTGTTGACGTCCTGGATCGACTTGGTCACCTGGTCCAGCTTCGCCTTGACATCGTCGAGACGGGCATTTGTTCCGTCGAGGCGGGTATGCACACCTCCCAGACGATTGTTCACCTCGTCCAGGCGGCCGTTCGCTCCATTGACGGCGTTGAGGACGTCCTGCGCAGATGCCATGGGGGAATTACCTCCTCGTGGGTGTGCGTCGGTCCACGTCGGCCGGCGCGGGTGACATCGAACGACGACCTCGCGTGGTACTTACAGTTGCAGCCCGGCACATACGCGCGTCCCCGGACAGCTCCCGATGGACATGGCCTTGTTGTAGATGGCGACCTCCTGGATCCTTCCCTTGAACGGGTGATAGACAGGCATGGCGCTGCCGACCGGGGGACGATGCATCCCGATCAAAAGGGACTTCGTTGAATCAGTGACCGGGCTGTAGCTCGCGGTCGTATCCTTCACGGGATGGGCGACACCGGAGTCCAAGTCGATACCGCGAACATACACGTAGAAATTGAGCTTCTTCGTCGGAGCGTCGTAGGTAACGGCGAGATAGTTGGTCTTGGTGAAATCGACGGGCGTGAAGGGTCTGGCGGGGTCGTCCGGGGTCGCCTCGTCCTGGATCGGCTTGAACGTCGTGCCGTCGCCCAACCAGACCTGCCAAACAGGCGAGCCGCTCGCGGTCCCGGGAACCGGCCCTGAGAAGAGACCGAAGCCAAAGGCAGTTGGTGTTGCCGGGGGCGGCGGCACAGCTATGGTGTTGAACGCGAACACCGTCCGGTAGCGGCCCGATTCGGCTGGGTCATTCGGATCCCAGTCAGGGCGTACCAGAGCCTCGATAGTGAAGCTGTTGAGCAGGAGAGAATTACTGAACGGCACTTCCACATAGCCGCCATCGACATTGAGTGCGGTGCTCTGCTGTCCGGTAAGCTCCAGCAGCCCTGGTGCTTCGAGTGAAAGGAGGCCAGGGGCAGCCGGTGAATCCGAGAGGTTGGGAGCGGGTGGAGGGGGCGGAGGGGGCGCTGGCGGCTGAACCTTGACGCTCTTGTACGTGCCGTTGTTGGCGCCTTTCTCGTCTTTTGCTGTGCCTCCGGCCGTGACCGTGTTGGGAGCGGGAACTGCGGGACCCGTGGGAGGCTCCGCCGCGTGCTTCTCCTGAAGCCGCCAGTACGAAACCGGATTGTCCTTCAGCACGGTGCCCGGATAGTCGGCCACCGGATCCCCTGTCGGCCCGAGCTTTGTCTCGACGGTTGGATTCTCACCCGCGGTAAACGCTGTACAGCCGATGAAACGAAACAGCAGCAAGACGGCCAGCACGGCGAGCGGCGTAGTCAAGAAGTACCAGTCGCTCATTCGAGTTCTCCCTCTGGCGTAAACGGTTCAGCCGCGCGCCGCGTGGACCGATCACGATCCATGGAAATAGATGACCATCAGACTGGCCGTCGACAGCACCACTAAAACGGCGGAGATCACCTGGTGAAGGCGAAAGGCACCCACCGTGTCGATCGTTTCGCGGATCGATTCAAGCCACCACCGCCCCGCCCCGTAGCCTGCCACCACGATCAGGAAGCAGCTTCCGGCGAAGGGAAGCCGGTTCCACGCTTCGAGGGCGGCGATCAGGAGACACAAGGCGAGGCCCGCCTCGAGAAGCTGGGCGGGTATGCGACGACACCGCACGCCGTGCTCGTTGGGGAGGTGGAGTCCGAGCTTGCTGTTCGTCTGTCGCCCCCCGCAGCAGCCGTTCAAGAGGCATCCGAACTTCGTGAAGACCATGCCGATGAGCATGGTGACAATGGTGGCGTCCCAGAATGCGCCCACGGAGATTCCCATCGCTCGAAGCAGCGGCAACGAGAGCAGGAACGAGACGATGAGGCCTCCATACAAGGACGCTCCCCCGTCGGCCCTGCGCCAGATCCGGATCGGGTCGCGCCGGTAGAAATCCCAATTCGAAGCGACGAAGAGCAGTCGTGCCCCGAGCAGAGCAGGCAGGATGAGGAGGAGCATCGACGCGTAGAGGGGCCCAGGGGCGAGACCGTGATGGGTGCCGGCGTATGTTCCCCCCGTCACGCCAAAGACCAGGCCGAGATACAGCATCGCCGTGTAGGCGTAGACCTTCATCCCGTGCCATTCGAAGAGCACCTGGCGCATGTCCCTCCTCCATGATCCACACAAGTGGCCGTGTCGTCCGAGTCGCACGACCTGGGAAGGCGTCCTGACACGCTATCAAATACCCGATCACACTTTCAAGCGTCCGCAACGTGCAAGCACGGTCGCGTGCACGCGTGGATAGAGGGCACCGCGCGCTACTTTCGAGAGGCGGGGCTCGTGTGGTGGGCCTTCAGGCGAGCTGGTGGACGAGGGCTAGCTGAGGCGGTCGACGAGAGCGCGGGCCCACGCCATGCGCTGAGCGGACATCACGAGCTTCTCCCCGAAGGGCTCGCCGAACGGCCGGGTCGCATCGATGCCGAGCTTTGCCGTCACTCCCCGCTCGTCTGCGCTCGGGTCGAGCATGGCGCCCAGGCTCCCCGAGATGACGACGAGGTCGCGATCGGGCTGCATGCGCGTGGCCACCGCCCACAGCACGTCCGACTCGTCGAACACGTCGATGTCGTCGTCCACCACGATGACGAGCTTCAAGTAGTGGTCCACTCCCAGCACGATGGGAATCACGTGCTTGGCTTCGCCGGGGCGCCCTTGCCGGATGGAGACGTAGGCGGTGAAGGACGACGTCCCCGAGAGCGGGACGTGCACGCCCGTGACGTTGGGAATGGCGCGGCTGAGCGCGTTCATGATCTCCGCCTCGCGAATGAGGCCGAGGGTGGTGATGTGATCGCCCGCCCGCCCCGAGCCGATGGACTGGAACCACGGCGCCTCCCGCCTCGCGATGGCCCGGGCCACGAAGACGTGCTCCGTGCTCCGCCGCGAGAAGTAGCCCGTGAACTCGCCGAAGGGGCCTTCGGGCTCGCGCTCACCGGGCAGGATCTCGCCCTCGATCACGATCTCCGCCGCGGCGGGGACGTGGAGATCCAGCGTCGCGCAGGGAGCAACCTCGAGGGGCTCGCCGAAGAGCCCACCCACCACCTCGAACTTGCCGATCTCCGCGGGCGGATAGGCGAGCGAGCCCATGGACACGATGGGGTGGAGCCCGAGGGCGATGGCGCAGGGCAACGCCTGGCCTTTCGCCTCGGCGCGGCGCTGGTACTCGAACATGCGGCGACGGGAGTGGAGGCTCACCCCCATCCGGTTCCGCCCCTTCAGCTGGAGGCGGTGATAGCCCTCCGTCTCCACGCCCGTCTCGAGATCTCGCGCCACCAGCATGCCCGCCGTGATGTACCGCCCGGCGTCACCCGGGAAGTAGACGGGAATGGGAAGCGCGGCCAGATCGACGGCGTCCCCCGTCACCACGTGCCGGCGAAAGGAAGGGTCCGCCACCACCACGGGCTTCATGGGCTCCTTGATCCGACGCGCGTACTCAGCGGCCAGCTCCGACTCCGGCACGCCGAGGGCAAAGGCGAGGGCGCGCCGGCTTGCCACCACGTTGCACACGACGGGCATGTCGTAGCCCCGGATCTTCTCGAAGACGAGAATGGGATTACGCCGCCGGCGCTCGTACTCGAGCACGACGGCCATGATGTCGTGCTCGAGGGAGACGGGCTCGGCGATGCGGACGACCTCGCCGGGATTGGCCTCACTGTACGCCGCCACGAAGCTGCGGAGATCCTGGGCCACGCCGTGATTCTATCAGGGTGGGCCGAAAAAACTCGCAGGCGGCTCAAAAAGGTCCAGATGCGAGGCGGCGCCCCGCTCTTCGAGTTGAGCGGCGGCGGCCCCGGGCCGTCGCGAGACGAGGGCTGAGTTGATCCGCAGGCGAGGCGTACTCTCTGTACGTTGAGCCTGCAGTCGAGGGCGCCGTCATCGGATCGCTTTGCGGTGGATCAGCTTGGTTGAACAGGGGGGCCTCTTCGCGCAAGCGCTCATCGGGGCAGATGGGCCTTTTTCAGCCGCCTGCCGCGTTGACCCTGTGCAGGCCCTGTGATACTTCAGGAGCGCGATGGTGGTCACCGTCTACGGCGCTGGCGCGATCGGGGGCACCACGGGTGCCGCCCTCGCGCGGGCAGGGCACGAGGTCCTCCTCGTGGACAGCTACGCTCCCCACGTCGAGGCCATCAACGCGGGTGGGCTCACCGTGGACCGGGACGGCGCGTGGACCACGATCCGCGTGCGGGCCGTCGCCCCCGACGGCCTCGGCGACAATCTCGAGCTCGTCTTTCTCGCCGTCAAGAGTCATCACACCGTCGACGCGCTCCGGGAGATCACCCCACGGTTAGCGCCCGGCGGGACGATCGTCTCGCTCCAGAACGGGCTGAGCGAGGAGCTGATCGCGCAAGCCATCGGCGCCGGGCGGACCGTGGGCTGCCTGGTCAACTGGGCAGCGGACTGGGTGGCGCCGGGACGGATCCTCCACGGCGGCCACGGCGCCTTCGTGCTCGGCGAGCTCGATGGACGGATCACGCCCCGCGTCCGCGAGCTTGCGCGGCTGCTCAGCGCGGTGGAAGAGACACCGGTCACGGACAACATCTGGGGCTACAAGTGGGCCAAGCTCATCTACGGCGCGCTCCTCTTCGGCACCGCGGTGGTCGACGCGCACGTGTACGAAGTGGTGGAGCGGAGCGCGGACGTGCAGGCGGCGCTCGTGGGTATCGTGGGAGAGGGCATGGCCGCCAGTGACAAGGCGGGCGTGCGACTGGAGGCCTTCGACGAGTTCGACCCGACATGGTATCGGGCGGCTCTCGCGGGCGACTTGAGCGCCGGCGCGCACGCGATGACGGCCATCGCGACGCACTACCGGGCGCACACCAAGACCAAGACGGGAATCTGGCGCGACCTCGCCGTGCGCAGGCGCAAGACCGAGGTCGATGGCCAGCTCGGTGTCCTGATACGAAAGGGCGAGGCCTTCGGAGTGGCCATGCCGCTCATGCGGAAGCTCTCCGAGCTGATCCGCGACCTGGAAGACGGTCGGCGTGAGATGGCGTGGGAGAACCTCGACCCGCTCGTGGCTCTCGCGCAAGGCTCGTCCCGATGAGCGGCCCGCACTTCGCCTGGCAGGATCCGCTCGAGGCCCGGCTCCTTCCCGCCGTCTCCGCCGAGGAGCTGATGGGCCATGCGCGCGCCATCGCCTCCTGGGAGCGCGAGTCGGGCACCGCCGGAGAAGCGCAGGCTTTCGACTACATCGAGGGGTGCCTCAAGCGCTTCGGCCTCGCGATCGAGCGCCGAGAGATCGAGGCATACATCTCGCTGCCCCTCGAGGCCCGTATCGTCCTGCCCGACGGCACGTCCCTCCCCGCTCTCACCCATTCCTTTTCCACGACGACGCCGCCCGAGGGGCTCGAGGCCGAGCTCGTCGAGGGCGGCGAAGGTACGGGGGAGGCGCTTGCCCGCGCGGGCGCCACCGGCAAGCTCGCCCTCATCGACGGCTTCGCGACGCCGGGCAAGGCATGGACGGCGCAGGAGGCGGGGACCCTCGGCCAGATCTTCGTGAGCCTGGATCACCTCCACAACATGATCGTGACCACCATCTGGGGCACGCCCACGCCGGAGACGGCCTCGCGCATCCCGCGCCTCCCCTGCTGCTCGATTCTCCGGGCCGACGCCGAGCGGCTGCGCGCGCTCCTGGCCCGCGGCCCGCTGCGCGTGCGCCTGCTCACGCGCGTGCGCACGGAATGGATGGCCATCCCGCATCTCGTCGCCGAGCTGCCGGGGGCAGCGGAGGATACCTTCGCGCTCTTCTCTGGCCATGTCGACGCCTGGCACTTCGGCGCCATGGACAACGGCACCGCCAATGCCACCATGCTCGAGGTGGCCCGGCTCCTCGGCGCCCGTCGGAGCGAGCTCCGGCGGGGCATGCGTTTCGCCTTCTGGTCCGGCCATTCGCACGGGCGCTATGCCGGCTCCGCGTGGTACGCGGATCACGCGTGGCGAGACCTCGAGCGCCGCTGCGTCCTGCACATGAACGTCGACTCCACCGGCGCGCGCGGGGCCACCGACTACACCGTCTTTCACGCCACCGAGGACGCCGCGGACTTCGCGGAGACCGTGGTGGCGGACGTGACGGGACAGCGCGGCCGGGCCCGACACTTCTCGCGGGCGGGTGACCAGTCGTTCTGGGGCATCGGTGTCCCCAGCGCCTTCATGTCCATGTCCCAGCTCCCGAAGCAGGACACGCAGTTCGGCCGAGCGACGGAGCGTCTCTTCGGGACTTCTGGATTCCCCTGGTGGTGGCACACGCGCGAGGACACCATCGACAAGATCGACGGCGCGGTGCTCGCCCTCGACACCAGGGTCTACGTCGCCGCCGCCCTCCGGCTCTGCAACGCTCCCGTGCTGCCCCTCGGCCACGCCCGCGCCGCGCGCGCCATCGCCGAGACCGCGGCCGAGCTGCACGCTGCCGCGGCCGGCGTCGTCGACCTCGCGCCCGTGGTCGAATCCGCGCGCGCCCTCGAGGAGGCGCTCCGCGCGCGGGAGGATTCCCTCGCGCGCTCGTCGGCCGGGGTGAACCGCACCCTCATGCGCCTCTCCCGCGCCCTCATCCCGCTCCTCTACACGACGGGCGATCGCTTCGCCCATGACCTCGCCGTGGGCATCCCGCCCCTGGCGGGGCTGCAGCCCACGCGCGGCCTCGCCGCGCTCGACCCCGCCTCCGACTCGAGCCGGTTCGCGGTGGCGGCGCTGATGCGGGAGCGCAACCGGGTCCTCCATACCCTGGACGAGGCAGCGGAGCTCGTCCGTGAGCTGGCCAGTGCCGGCGAGCGATCGTGATCGAAGTCGTGCCGCGAAAGGAGATTCCTCGATGATGCCAGCTCGAAGCGCGCTGCTTTCCGCCCTCGCCGTCGCGTGGGCGATATCGGTCTGCCTCGGATCCGCCTCGCCCGCGGAGGCCCAAAAGAAGGGCGGCACCCTCACCATCGTGCGGCCCACCGACCCCGTCTCCCTCGATCCCCAGCTCGAGACCACCGCCCCCGGGGCCTGGGTCTACTTCAACATGCTCGAGCCGCTCCTGACCATGGACGAGAAGATGCAGATCCGTCCCGCCCTCGCGGCCTCCTACGAGGTGCTCTCGCCCACCAAGGTGCGCTTCAAGCTGCGGCCGAACGTGAAGTTCCACGACGGCACGCCTCTCAACGCCGCCGCCGTGAAGTTCACCTTCGATCGCGCCCTGCGCGGCAATCCACCCGCGCGGTGGGCAAGCCTCGCCGGCTCCCTGAGCGGGGCGGAAGTGGTGGACGACCTGACGGTGGACGTGATGACGCGCGAGCCCTACGGTCCCATCCTCCGCACGCTGGCCATGTACTGCACGGGCATCGTGTCGCCCACGGCCGTGCAGAAGATGGGCCCTGATTTCAGCCGCGCTCCCGTCGGGACGGGGCCCTTCAAGTTCGTCGAGTGGAAGACCAATACCCACGTCATCCTCGAGCGCAATCCCGATTACTGGGGCGACAAGGCGCCGCTCGATCGCGTCATCTTCAAGGTGGTGCCGGAAGAGGGCGCCCGGATGATCGCGCTCCAGACGGGCGACGCCGACATGGTGCTCCTGCCCGCCCCCGCCCAGCTCGCCGCCCTCAAGCGTGACCCCAAGTACGTGGTCCACGAGGTAGTGGGCGGGCGCGTGGTCTTCGCGGGCATGCATGCCGGGCTGGCCCCGCTCGACGACGTGCGCGTGCGCACGGCCCTCCTGCACGCGGTGGACCGCAAGGCCATTCTCGAGAACATCCTGGAGGGCTCGGCGGTGCCCGCCCGCGGCGTGCTCGCTCCCAGCGTGTTCGGCTTCAAGGACATGCAGCTCGACAAGCTCTACCCCTTCGACCGCGCCCGCGCCAAGGCCCTCCTCGCCCAGGCGGGCTGGACGCCCGGGCCCGACGGCATCTTGCAGAAGGGAGGGCAGAAGCTCTCCCTGTCGTGGCTGGCCGCCCGCGGTCGCTACCCCAAGGACGGCGAGATCACCGAGGCGATCCAGGCCATGTTCAAGGAGGTCGGCGTCGAGGCGAAGGTGCAGTTCCTGGAGTGGGCGACGGTGTTCACTCAGTTCCGCGCCGCCACCCTGAACCAGCACATGTTCACGCTGGGCTGGGTCACCTCCAACGCCGACGCCGACTACTCGCTCTACGCGCTCTTCCATTCCAAGCAGGTCCCCCCCACGGGCTGGAACACCTCGCGCTACGCCAATCCGCGCGTGGACGCTCTCGTGGAGCAGGCGCGCCGGAGCATGAACCAGACGGAGCGCGAGAAGCTCTACGGCGAGGTGCAGGACATCCTCGCCAAGGAGATGGTGTGGATTCCCGTCTACAACACCAAGGAGATCGTGGTCACCCGCGCGAGCGTGAAGGGCTTCACCGTGCATCCCGTGGAGTACAACCTGTGGCTGGGAAAGGTCTGGCTCGACAAGTAGCGTCCTGCCCATGATGCCTCCCGCGCCCGCCGGCCCGGGCGCCGCCGCGCGCCCGGCGCCGGGGCCGGGCCCGGCGCGACGGCCATGCTGACCTTCGTCGCCCGGCGGCTCCTGCTCGCCATCCCGGTGCTGCTGGGTGTGGTCTTCGTGGTCATGCTCACCATCGAGCTGATTCCGGGCGATGCCGTGTCGCTCATGCTGGGAGAGCACGCCACGCCCGAGGCGGTGGCCAAGCTGCGCGACTATCTCGGGCTCGACAAGCCCCTGCTCGTCCGCTACGTGGGCTACGTCGGGCGCGTGGCGCGCGGCGACCTCGGCCGCTCCATCCAGCAGAACCGACCCGTGGTCGACGAGCTCGCCGACGCCTGGCCGGCCACCCTCGAGCTGACCGCGGCCGCGCTGGTGATCGCCGCCGCCCTCGGGATCGCCGCGGGCGTGATCTCCGCGGTGTGGCCGAACTCCGCCTTCGACGCCCTGGCCCGCCTCGGCTCCCTCTTCGGCCTCTCCATGCCGGTCTTCTGGACCGGCCTCGTGCTCATCGTGGTCTTCGCCTTGTGGCTGCCCTGGATGCCCGTGGGGGGAACGGGATCGCCGGCGCACCTCGTGCTGCCCGCGATCACCCTGGCCCTGCCCTCGCTGGCCATGGTCGCGCGCATGACGCGCTCGAGCGTGCTCGACGTGCTCCGCGAGGATTACGTGCGCACCGCGCGGGCCAAGGGCGTGGCCGAGCGGCTGGTGGTGGCCAAGCACGCCCTGCGCAATGCGGCCATTCCCATCCTCACCCTGCTGGGCCTGCAGGCCGGCCAGCTCATGGGCGGCGCCGTGCTCACCGAGACCGTCTTCGCCTGGCCCGGGCTCGGGCGCCTCATGGTCAAGGCGATCTTCGCCCGCGACTATGTGCTGCTCCAGGGCGCGGTGCTCGTCTTCGCCCTCGCCTTCGTGGTCATCAACCTCGCGGTCGACCTCGCCTACGGGGCGCTGGACCCGCGGATCGCGCGGCAGGGCTAGCATGGCGGTGGGCGCCGGCGTGATCGTGGCCCGTCCCGCCGCCCCCGCCACGCTTTCCGCCGATGCCTGGCAGCGCTTCCGCCGCAACCGCCTCGCCTTGGCCGGGCTCGTCGTGGTCGCTCTGCTCGTCGTCGCGGCCGTGGGCGCGCCGTGGCTGGCGCCCGCCGATCCCGCCAAGCAGAGCCTGATCGAGAAGCGGGCGCGACCGGGCAACAAGTTCCTCCTCGGGGCCGACGAGTTCGGACGCGATATCCTCTCGCGCGTGCTCTTCGGGAGCCGGGTGGCCTTGCTCGTGGGGCTCCTGTCGGTGACCATCGCCCTGGGGCTCGGTCTGTTCCTGGGTTGCCTGGCGGGATTCGCGGGAAGCTGGATCGACGTGCTGATCATGCGCGGGGTCGAGATCCTCCTGGCCTTCCCCTACCTTCTGCTCGCCATCGCAGTGGTGTCAGCGTTGGGACCGGGTGTGCTGAACACCACCATCGCGGTGGGCATCTGGGGGACACCAACGGTGACCCGCATCGTCCGCGGAGCGGTGCTGGCCGCCCGGTCGAGCGAGTACGTCAGTGCGGCCCGGGCCCTCGGGGCCTCGGCGGGAGAGGTCCTGCGGCGCCACGTGCTCCGGAACATTCTGCCGACCGTGGTGGTTTACTCGACGCTCTTCATGGCCAATGCCATCCTGGTCGAAGCAGCTCTCTCTTTCCTGGGCCTGGGGGTGCAGCCACCCACGCCGTCCTGGGGACTCATGGTGTCTAGCGGACGTGACTTCCTGCTCGTGGCCCCCCACATCGCAACCATTCCGGGTCTCGCGATCATGCTCGCCGTCCTGGGATTCAACCTCCTCGGGGACGGGCTGCGGGACGCCCTCGACCCGCGCCTGCGGGGCCAGGTCTAGCGGTGCGCCTCCAGGGACGCGCAGCCATCGTCACCGGCGCCGCGCACGGCATCGGCCGTGCCATCTGCGTGGAGCTGGCCCGCGAAGGGGCTTCGGTGTGGGCGTGCGACGTCCTGGCGCGCGAGCTCGAGGAGACGCGGCGGACGGTGGAGGCAGTGGCGGCGGGCGCCTGCCGGGTCGCGGAGCTGGACGTGCGCGATCCGGAGGCGGTGACGGCCCTGGTCGCGCGGATCGAGGCGACGGCGGGACGCATCGACGCCCTCGTGAACTCCGCGGGCGGTGTGGCGGGGCAGACCATGCGGCCCATCGAGCAGGTCACCGATGACGACTGGCAGGTCATCTTCGCCATCAACCTCAACGGAGCCTTCCACTTCACGCGCGCGGCGGCGCCGATCATGAAGCGCGCGGGCCGGGGCGCCATCGTGAACATCTCATCGGGAGCGGGACGCTCCTACAGCCTCACGGGCATCCAGGCCTATGCCAGCGCGAAGGCGGGCCTCATCGGCTTCACCCGCCAGACCGCGCGCGAGCTGGGCGCCCACGGCATCCGCGTGAACTGCGTGGCGCCGGGCTTCGTTCGCTCGAATCCGGCCTCCGAGCGGCAATGGGAAGCCATGGGCGCGGCGGGGCAGCGGCGCCTGCTCGACTCGATCGCGCTCGGTCGGCTCGGCCGGCCCGAGGAGATCGCGCGCGCCGTCATCTTCTTTCTCTCCGATGACGCGGCATACGTCACCGGGCAGACCATCAGCGTCGACGGCGGCCACTGGATGCTCGGCTGAAGTTCGATCAACTCGGTGAATAAAGTTGACCGGGAAAGGAGACGTGATATAAGCGTCAGCGTGTGAAGCGACCCCTTGCTCTGCAAGGAATGCGATCGGGCGGCCCTGACACTCCAACAGACAAAGGAGGCTCACCGATGATCCGCGTACTTCGTCACGTCGGAGTTGCTCTGATGTTCGTCGCCATTGCCGCCAGTCCTCTCATCGCAGTGGCCCAGGTCCCGGCCCCGCCGCCCCCCTACGGGGCGCCGATCACCTTCGATCAGGCCCAGAAGGCCATGGCGGCCGCGCAGGCCGAGGCCAAGAAGAACAACTGGAACGTCGTCATCGCCATCGTCGATAGCGGCGGCCATCTCGTCTCGCTCCAGCGCCTCGACAACACGCAGTACGGGAGCATCGACGTCGCCAAGGGGAAGGCCACGACCGCGGTGAGCTTCCGTCGTCCCACCAAGGCCCTCGAGGACGTCATCACGGGCGGCGGCGCTGGGCTGCGCATCTTGAAGCTGGAAGGCGCGACGCCGCTCGAGGGCGGCGTCCCCATCGTGGTCGACGGCAAGATCATTGGCGGCATCGGCGTGTCGGGCGTGCTCTCTTCCCAGGACGCGCAGATCGCCAGGGCGGGAGCGGACTCGCTGAAGTAGTCGTTCCGTCGCGGCACCGAAATCTGGGAGGCCCCTCATGCAACCCATCAGGCGCTGGCGCGGTCAGCCTCAAGGGCGCAACCGCATGGCGGCCTACCAGGACCTCGTGTGGACGGTCGCGACGCACGACGACCGCGCCGCGGATATCCAGGAGCAGACGCGCCGCGCCCTCGCGGTGCTGGACAAGAACCTCGCCGAGGCCGGGACGGACAAGACGCGCCTGGTCTCGGCGCAGGTTTTTCTCGCCGACATGACGATGAAGACTCAGTTCGACGCCGTGTGGAACGAGTGGATGGGTCCCGATCCCGACCACTGGCCGCAGCGGGCGTGCGTGGGCGCCACGCTCGCCGGTCACTGTCTGGTCGAGATCATCGTGGTCGCCGCGGCAAAGTAAGAGACGGAACAAGGAGGGCATGCCCATGGACGCCAATGCTGCCGTGCTGTACGAGGTGAACAAGCCGCTGGTGATCGAGGACGTGGAGGTGCTGGAGCCCGGCCCTCACGAGGTCCGCGTGCGCTGGGCGGCCAACGGCGTCTGCCACAGCGACCTGCACGTGATGACGGGCGACTACCCTCACCCGCTCCCCGTCGTCCTCGGCCACGAGGCGGCCGGCGTGGTCGAGAAGATCGGGGCGGGCGTGGAGAGCGTCAAGCCCGGCGATCACGTGTGCTCGAGCTACATCCCCTCCTGCGGGAAATGCTGGTACTGCATCGGCGGCCAGCCGACCATGTGCGCGCTCCGCGACAAGCCGCGGTGGTTCATGCTCGACGGCACGTCGCGCTTCCGCAAGAACGGGCAACCGCTCCATCACTTCCTCCAGGTCTCGGGATACGCCACCCACTCCGTTTTGCTCGAGGAAAGCGTCATCCCCATCAGGAAGGACGCGCCCCTCGACCTTGCGTGCCTCGTGAGCTGCGGCGTGCTCGCGGGCGCCGGCCCCGTGTTCAACCGGGCCAAGGTGCCGCCGGGAGCGAGCGTGGCCGTGTTCGGCTGCGGCGGGGTCGGGCTCAACACGATCCAGGCGGCCCGGATGGTGGGCGCGGGCAAGATCATCGCCGTCGACGTGAATCCCCAGAAGCTCACGTGGGCGGAGGAGTTCGGGGCGACCCACGTGGTGGATGCCTCCAAAGAGGATCCCGTTGCGCGTGTGCAGGCCATCGGCGGCATCGGCGGCGTGGACTTCGCCTTCGAGGTGGTGGGCACGCAGAAGACCATCGAGCAGGCCCTCGCTTCGACTCACCGGGGCGGGATGTGCGTGATCGTGGGCGTCAGCCCGGCCGGCACACGCCTGTCCATCGACCCCGGCATGCTGCTCCAGCAGCGCGTGCTCACGGGGTCGTCCTTCGGAGCGGGGCACCAGCGCACGGACGTGCCGCTCCTCATCGATCTCTTCATGGCCGGCAAGTACCAGCTCAAGGAGCTGGTATCGCGTCGCCTCCCGCTCAAGGAGCTGAACCACGCCTTCGACCTCATGAAGCAGGGCGAGGTCAAGCGCTCCGTGATCGTCTACGAGTAGCGTCGAGGAGAGGCGGCGAGAGCGATGACCTTCGTGCCAGGCGTCCGCCTGCGTGCCGGCTCGCGGGTCTCGAGCAGTCGACGATCGCGGCCGGTCACCGGGCCCTGCTGAAAATCAGCTTCGACTCTACCGTCTCGGCCAGCATTTCGTTCCCGGAGACCGCCGCACTGAAGTGTGAGCCGCCGCCCGCCTGGCCCGTGGAGTAGCGGAAGTCGCCCACCAGGTCTGTCCCTCTCATGTGCCCCGTGAGAGTTCCGTAGAAACCTATGCCGGTGACCGACCCGGTCACGCGAGCGCCGTCCTGCTCGAGGGTGAGATGGACCGGTCCGCTTGACCCCCCGCAGCAGCGGAGCTTGCTGGTCGCACCAAGCGTGATCGTTCCACTCCACAAGCCCGACACGTCCACCGGAGGATCCTTTGGGGCGCCCGCGGGGCCCGTGGCGCACCCGAGATTCACCAGCACAAGAGCCGTGAGCAGCCAGCGTGTCATCCGCATGGGGTGTCCTCCGTTCCAGCCCTCACTGCCGGTCCATGGGGCCGATTCCGCGCGCGACTCCAATGTTGCGGGGACAATTTAAGCCTATTCGGGCGGACACGTGGGCTCGTGAGCGCAAGGTTGTTCCGTGGGAGCAACGGGCTGAGCAAAACTCCGACCGAGAGGCCTTCTCGTGGCCTCTGCGAGAAGCCGTCGGGGCGTGAGGCGGGCGAAGCCGAAGGCAGTCATGCCCGCCGCGTTGGCGGCCTCGACGCCGAGGGGGCTGTCTTCGATGATGGCGCAGCGGGCGGGCGTCACGCCCAGGCGGCGCGCGGCGTGCAAGAACAGATCGGGGGCGGGCTTGCCCTGCGCGACGTCCTGGGCGCTGAAGATCCTCCCCTCGAAGCGCGCGAGCAGACCCGTGGCCGCGAGGGCCCGCCGGATCCGCTCGTGAGTGCCGCTCGAGGCCACGCAGGTCGGAAGGGCGATCCGCTCGAGCGCGCGCTCCACGCCGGGAACGGCCGTCAGCTTGGTGGCGAAGACCTCGAAGAGGCGCGCGTGATAGCGGTCCTCGAGATCGCTGGGCAAGGCGCGGCCGAGCCGGGCTTCCACGAGCTGGCGGATGGTCGTCATCGAGCGCCCCATGAACTCCGCCATGCATTCCTCACGCGTCATGCCGAGCTCGACGCCCGTTTCGTTCAGCAGCTCTGAAAGGATCTCGTTCGCGTGCTCCTCGCTGTCGACGAGCACACCGTCGTTGTCGAAGATCACGAGATCGAAGCGGCTCACCGGACCGGGAGGGGTCAGGCGACGCGATACCGCTTGAGCACGTCGCGGTCGATGTCGATGCCGAGGCCGGGGCCGACGGGCACGTCGACCCACCCCGCGCGGTGCGAGATCCGGGACGAGACGACGAGCGCGCCCTTCGTCTTGTAGACCCAGCCCCTCGAGTACGTGAAGGGCTCGCCCACGGGGACGGAGAGCTGATGCGTGATGACGTCAGTGATCTTCATGCGAGGGTGTCGCCGGATCCCGAACGCGAGGGGAGCATCGGCCGCGGACGCGCCGGCAGGGGTCACCGCCCCCGGAAGGCGGGCGCCCGCTTCTCCACGAAGGCGCGGATCCCCTCCGTCGCGTCTTCCGTCTCGAAGCAGATGTTCTGGGCCATCGTCTCCATGTGAAGGGCCCCCTGTAGATCGAGGTCCGCGTTGGCGTAGAGCGATCGCTTGGCGAGCCGGATGGCCACGGGCGGACCCGCGGCGATGCGGCGCGCGAGGTCGTGGGCGGTGGGCAGGAGATCTTCCGGCGACACCACCTGGCTCACGAGGCCGAGGGGGAGCGCCTCCGCGGCGTCGATCAGATCCCCGTGAAGATCATCTCGCAGGCCTTGGCCATCCCGACCACGCGGGGCAGGAAGTACGTGCCGCCCCAGTCCGGGTGCAGACCGCGCTTGACGAAGGCCTGGGCGAACCTGGCCTCCGTCGAGGCGATGCGGAGGTCGCAGCCCAGCGCGAGGTTCATGCCCGCCCCCGCCGCCGCGCCGTTGACGGCGGCGATGATGGGCTGGGGCGCCTCGCGCATGGCGAGGAGCGTGCGGTCCCGGCCCGGCGCGATCTTCTCGATGAGCGGCCGCTCGCGCGCTCCCGCCTTGGCCTCGCTCATGGCCTTGACGTCACCGCCCGCGCAGAAGCCCTTCCCGGCGCCCGTGATGACCATCACCCTCACCTCGGGATCGGCGCTCGCCCGGGTCACGGCATCGAAGAGATCCTCTCTGAGGGTGCCGCCGAGGGCGTTGAGGCGATCGGGGCGATTCAGGGTCAGGGTGGCGACGCGGTCCTTCACCTCGTAGATCAGGCATTCATAGGTCATGCGCGCGACTCCTTGGCGGCGGGCGGCCAGGGAATCCCCATGGCGTCGAGACGCCGCAACCGGTCCTGGCCGAGCGTCCGATCCCACGACTCCGCAAGCGCTTCCGCCGTCCACTCCTCCGTCCGGGTCGCCGTCCGCAGGGGGGCGGGGTGCGAGAAGATCGTCACCTCGGTGCCGCGGACGCCGATCACCTGGCCGGTGATGTGCGCGGCGCGGTCGCTCGCCAGGAACGTCACCACGGGCGCGATGGCTTCCGGCGGGGTGGCGGTGGCCATCCCCCGGCGCTCGCTCGGCAGCCGCTGGGTCATCCGCGTGTCCGCGGTGGGCGAGATCGCGTTGCACCGCACGCCGTACTTCGCCATGGCGAGCGCGGTGGAGCGCATGAGCCCCACGATGCCTTCCTTGGCCGCGGAGTAGTTCGGCTGCCCGGGACTGCCCTCGAGGCCGGCCGTCGACGTGAAGGTCACGATGCTGCCCGCCTTCTTCTCGCGCATGTGCGCGGTGGCCGGCCGCATCACGGTGAAGTGACCCTTGAGGTGCACGGCGACCACGGCGTCCCACTCCTCCTCCGTCATGTTGAAGATCATGCGCTCGCGCAGGATGCCCGCGCAGCACACGACGATGTCCAGGCCCCCGAGCTCACGCAGGGCCATCTCCACGACCCCCCGACCTCCCGCCATGGTCGCCACGCTCTCGGGGCTGGCGAGGGCCTTGCCACCCTTCGAGATGATCTCGCTCACCACCTGATTCGCGGGCTCGCTCGAGGGCTGGCTGCCGTCGACGCTCACGCCGTAGTCGTTGACCACGACGCGGGCGCCCGCCGCGGCCAGGCCCAGCGAGACCGCGCGGCCTATCCCCGTGCCGCCACCCGTGACCACTGCCACCTTGCCGTCCAGTAGACCCATCGTTCTCACCTCCGGCCGTCCATACTACTTCGAGAGCGCCGTCTCTGCTCGCTCCGCCGGACGAGTCCTCGGCGCGCCCATGGTTGACCCCACCCATCCCGTCCGGTAGGGTGTCTGCCAGTCCACGTGTCCCCGAGACATTCGATCGAGCCTTCCACGACACCGGAGTCGTCGCTCTCGTGACCTGGTTCCCGCTCTCGCTGGGCGCGGCCCTGACCCAGGCCGCCCAGTTCGCCGTCATCAAGGGGCGTGGACGGGTGATCCCGGCGCTCGTCATCGTGGCCTGGGGTCAGTTGCTGTCGGCCCTCGCCTGGCTGGCCTTCTTCCTCTTCACCGGCGCTCGCTTCGCGGCCCCGCTCTGGGTCTGGCCCGCCATCATCGCCTCGTCGTTCCTGGCCATCAGCATGAACGCCCTCCTGGCCCGCGCCAGCGCGCGCGGCGACATCTCGATCGTGGGGCCCATGCTCGCCCTGAGTCCGGTGTTCACCCTGCTGCCGGATGCCCTGCTCAGCGGCACGCTGCCGAGCGCGCTCGGGTGGCTCGGGCTCGGGCTCACGCTGATCGGGACGGTGAGCCTCTCCGGGGGCTCGAGCTGGCCGGAACGGCTCCGCACCCTTCTCGCGCGTCGGGACGCGCTCGACGCCCTCGGGGCGGCCGTCCTCCTCGGCATGCTCGGCGCCGTGGACCGCTGGGCGGCCACGGGCATCGGACCGCCCAGCTATCTCCTGTGCTCGCACGGCGCCTCGGGAATCTTGAGCACGTTGCTCGCCATCGCCACCGTCCCGCGGGATCTCGCCCGGAGCGCCGCCCCGGGCAACCTGATCACGCTCCTCGCCTACGGTCTCCTGGGCGTGACGGGAACCGGCATGCAGACGACCGCCCTGACGATGGCGCCCGCATCGTACGTCAACGCCATCCGCCGACTCTCCGCAGTCCTGTCGGTGGTGCTGGGGCGCGCCCTCTTCGGCGAGCCCGATCTGCGGCGACGCCTCGTTTCCGCGCTCCTCGCCTCGGCGGGCGCGGCCTGTCTCCTTCTCGCGCGCTGATCGCCCCGGGTCAGGTCGTCGCGACGGGCGCGCCTCCGTAGAGATGGCAGGCGACCAGGCGGCCGCTCTCCTGACGGAGGGCCGGCTCTTCGGTGGCGCAGTGGGGCATGGCGAACGGACACCTCGGGTGGAAGCGGCAGCCGCCGGGCGGATCGAGAGGGCTCGGCACCTCGCCGGAGAGAACGATCTCGTCACGCCGCTCGTCCAGATGCACGGGAAGCGCCGCGGAGAAGAGCGCCTGCGTGTAGGGATGCTTCGGGGCCACAGCCACCGATTCCGCGTCTCCCCACTCGACGATCTTGCCCAGGTACATGACGGCGATCTGGTGGCTCATGTGGGCGACCGCGGCCAGATCGTGGGCGATGAACAGATAGGCGACACCGAGCCGCCGCTGGAGATCGCTCAGCAGGTTGAGGATCTGGGCGCGGATCGACACATCGAGGGCAGACACTGGCTCGTCGAGGACGATCATCCTCGGAGAGAGGGCGAGAGCACGCGCGATGGCGATGCGCTGGCGCTGCCCGCCGGAGAACTCGTGAGGAAAGAGGCCGGCCGAGCGCTCGGGCAGCCCGACCATGTCGAGCAGCTCGAGCACGCGACGCCGGCGGGCGGCCCCGTCGAGCGGCTCGTTGATCACGAGCGGCTCGGCGACGATGGCGCCGACGCGCATGCGCGGGTCGAGGGAAGCGTAAGGATCCTGGAAGACCGCCTGCACCGCGCGCCGGTAGCGTCGGAGCCCGGGCCGCCCGAGGGCGAGAACGTCTTCTCCCTGGAAGCGGATGCTGCCGCTCGTCGGCTGTGCCAAGGCCAGGATCAGCTTCGAGGTCGTGGTCTTGCCGCAACCGGACTCGCCCACGAGGCCCAGGGTCGTCCCCGCGCGGATCCGGAACGACACGCCATCGACGGCACGCACGAGCCCCGCCGACCACCCGAGGACCCCCCGGCGCACGGGAAAGTGCTTGGTCAGGTTGGAGACCTCGAGCAGGCCGCCGTTGTCCGTGGGAGGGCTCGGGATCTTCTCGGGAAGCTCAGGACGGGTCACGGACGACGATCACGCCGGCGCCTGCAGCCAGCAGCGGCTGGTGTGCCCGGGCGCCACCTCCAGCTCGGGGGGCGCCTCGGCGCAGCGATCCATGACCCTGGGACAGCGGGCGGCGAAGGCACAGCCGGCGGGGAGCCGGGCGAGGTCGGGCGGCTGGCCCTCGATGGCGGTGAGGCGGTCGAGCTTGGCGCCGAGGCGCGGGACGGATTCGAGGAGCGCCTGGGTGTAGGGGTGGCGGGGCGAGGTGAAGATCTCGCGCACGGGCCCCATCTCCACGACCCTTCCTGCGTACATCACGGCCACGCGCTCGCACATCTTGGCCACGATGCCGAGATTGTGGGTGACGAAGATCATGGCGAAATGGTGCCGCTCCTGGAGCTCCTTGAGGAGTCCGAGATATTGCGCCTGGATGGTCAGATCCAGACTCGTGGTCGGCTCGTCGGCGATGAGGAGACGCGGAGGCGCCGCAATGGCCATGGCTCCCACCACCCGCTGTCGCATGCCCCCCGAGAGCTGATGCGGGAAGGCCCGCAGACGCGCCTCCGGCGACGGGATGCGCACCGAGGCCAGAAGCTCGGCCGCCCGCCGCCTCAGGGCCCCGCCGCGGAGTCCGTGATAAGCGGCCACCGGCTCCCGCATCTGCATGCCGATGGAAAACACCGGGTTGAGCGAGCTCATGGGGTCCTGCAGGATCATGGCCACCTTGCGCCCGCGGATGCGCTGCATCTCCCGCTCGCTCTTGGTCAGGAGATCGTCGCCCTCGAGCCGCACCGTGCCCTCGAGCACGCCGGAGACGGAGCGCGGTGTGAGCCGGACGATGCTGAGACACGTCATGCTCTTGCCCGATCCGGACTCGCCGACCAGCCCCAGCGTCTCGCCCTCGCGCACGGCGAAGGAGACGCCGTCCACGGCCTTGACGGTGCCCCAGCGGGTGACCAGGTGCGTGCGCAGGTCGCGCACCTCGATGACGGGCGGCCGCGCGGAGGCCGGGCTCGTCATAGCTGGCGGAGCTTCGGATCGAGAGTGTCCCGCAGCCAGTCGCCGAGCAGGTTGAAGGCGAGGACGACGAGGAGGATGGCCAGGCCGGGGAAGAACGACACCCACCACGCGCTCGTCACGAACTCGCGCCCTTCCGCGATCATGGAGCCCCAGGCCGGCGTGGGCGGCGGGATGCCCGCTCCGAGAAAGGAGAGCGAGGCCTCCACGATGATGACGTAGCCGATCTGGAGCGTCACCAGCACCACCAGGGTATTGAGCGTGTTGGGCAGGAGGTGCCGGCTGATCACGCGCCACGCGCCTGCCCCCGCGATGCGCGCCTGGGCGATGAAGTCGAGCTCCATCAGGGTGAGCACCTGCCCGCGGATCACGCGCGCGTATCGCGCCCACAGGATGACGGCGATGGCGACCACGACGTTGGCGAAGCTCGGCCCCACCGTCACGGCCAGGATGAGGGCGAGCAGGATCACCGGAAAGGACATGGTGGCGTCCGTCAGACGCATGAGCACCGCGTCCACGCGCCCGCCGTAGTAGCCGGCTACCAGCCCCACCGCGGCTCCGAAGGCGCTGGCCAGGAGCACCGTGACCACGCCCGCCGTCAGCGAGACGCGCGAGCCATAGAAGATGCGCGAGAGCATGTCGCGCCCGAGGATGAGGGGCGCCAGGACGGCGACGAGAACGAACATTGTGATGATGCCGAGGGGAATGACGGGCAGCCGCCGGTCGCGGAGCCTCCCCCACGCCCGCGGCTCCGCCACGGGCAAGGCGGTGGCGCCCTCCATCGGATCAACGCGCATGGCGTATCCGCGGGTCGATCACCGCGTAGAGCAGATCGACCCCGAGGTTGACCACGGCCACGATGGCCGCCGTGGTCAGCACCACCGCCTGGATGACGGGAAAATCGCGCGACGAGATGCCCTCGTAGGCGAGCCGCCCCAGCCCCGGCCAGGCGAAGACCGTCTCCACCACGATGGCGGTGGTGACGAGGATGGCGAAGTAGATGCCCGCGAACGTCACCACGGGGATGAGGGCGTTCTTGAGCGCGTGGAGCCACACGACCCGGCGCTCGACCACGCCCTTGACGCGGGCCAGCTTGACGTACTCCGAATCGAGCACCTCGAGCATCCCGGAGCGGAGGAGCCGCATCATTCCCGCCACCACGAACCAGCCCAGCGTGAAGCCGGGAAGGATATAGCTCGCGAAGCCCGAGATGCCCCCCGCGGGAAGCCACTGCAGCCGCCCGGCCACGAACTCCACCAGCACGATGGCCACCCAGAAGGTCGGCAGCGACTGACCCAGCACCGCGATCACCTGGGCCGCGCGGTCGATCCACGTCCCCTTCTTGACGGCGGCCAGCACGCCCAGGGGAAAGGCGAAGGAGAGCGAGACGCACATGGCGAACAGCGCCAGGCGCAGCGAGTTGGGCAGCCGCTCCCGGATGAGCTCGCTGACCGGCCGTCGCGCCCGCAGCGACGTGCCGAAATCTCCCGTCATCGCCTTGCCCACGAAGGAGAAATACTGCTCTACGTACGGCCGATCGAGACCGAGATAGCGCCGGGCATAGGCATAGTCCTCCTCGGAGGCGGACATGGGCAGGATCAGGTGCAGAGGGTCGCCGGTGGCCCTGGCCAGGATGAAGACAACAACCGAGAGGATGGCCAGGGCCACCAGCGACTGGAGAACCCGTGACAGGACGAAGCGGATCACTGCGCGCGCGTCACCCCGCCGCTATTTCCCCGAAGCCAGCTGGTCGAAGAAGAGGTCGTACATGACCGAGCCCGGGTTCCACTTGCCCAGCGTCTTGGAGGTGGCGTAGGGCGAGTGCAGATAGACCACCGGCACGCCGTAGTGCTCGCTCCGGAGGCGCGTGAAGATGTTCCGCATCAAGGCATTGATCTTTTCCCGGTCGGTCTGGCGCATCACCTGCGCGATCATGCCGTCGATCTCGGGATCGGCCACGGTGTCATTGGCCTTGGAGGGCGTGTAGGCCATCTTCTCGAGGAGGGCGTAGGCGCCGATCCAGTCGCGATTGGCGATGTTGTAGTAGCCCACGGCGCCGGGCACCTTGCGGTCGACCCAGAGCTTGCGGAACCCTGGATAGTCCAGCGGCACGAGCTTGGTCTTGATGCCGATCTTCTGCCAGTAGCCGCTCATCGCCTCCGCGAAGGCCTTGCCCTCGGGGAGGCCGGGAAGCTGGAAGGCGTACAGCTCGAGCGAGAAGCCGCTCGGGAAGCCGGCGTCGGCCAGGAGCTTCTTCGCCCGCGCCGGATCGTAGGGATACACCATCTCGGGCGAAACCTTGAAGCCGATATCTCGGAACGACCACGAGAGCCCGAGGGGGATGGACGCGGGTTCGGCCTTGCCCGCGAAGATCGCCTGGGCGATCTCCGCCCGGTCGACGGCGAGGTTCATGGCCTCGCGCACCCGCTTGTCGGCGGTGGGCTGTCCGTCGCGGGGCAGCACCCAGTACATGCTGAGGATCGCCTCTTCCTTCCGGAAATGGACGGGAAAGCCTTCCTTCTCCAGCTCGGCTACCCGCTCGCGACTGACGTCGGCCACGTCGACTTCGCCTCGGCGCAGGAGGGCGATGCGCGTGGTCTCCTCGGGCACGAGCCTGAACAGCATGGTCTTGAACCGGGGCACGCCGATGCGCCAGTGGTTGTCCACGGCGGCGAGCTTGATGTGCGAGCCCGTCACCTGCTCCACGAACTTGTAGGGGCCGCTCCCCACCGGCTTGCGGGCAAAGGCATCATCCCCGTTGGCCTCGATGTACTTCTTGGGCAGCACCATGCCCTCGGTGGACAGGGTCCGGGAGAGGTACGTCGGGATGATGAGAGTCGGCTCCTTGGTGACGATGACCACGCGATCCGGGGCGGGCGTCTCGATGTCCTGAATGAGGGTCCGGAGGGGGCCGGCATAGCCCGTGGTGGAGCGCTTGCCCATGGCGCGCTGGAGGCTGAACTTGACGTCCTCCGACGTCACCTCGTCGCCGTTGTGAAACTTCACCCCCTTGCGCAGGTGAAACGTCCAGCGCTTGTGGTCGGCCGAGTTCTCCCAGCGCGTGGCGATCCCGCCGTCTCGAGACGGCTGACCTTCGGGGGTGGTGCCGACGAGATAGTCGAACATCGGCGAGAGGTAGTACTTGACGATGTGACCGCCCAGGACCGGGTCCAGCACTTCGGTGGAGAAGCTCGACAGGGCGACCGAGAGCTCGGGCTTGGCCTGAGCCCAGCCCGCCGTGGCGGGACCGAGGGCAAGCGCGACACAGAGCAAAGACATCGTCACGATGCGGAGCGCACTCCTCATGTTTCCTCCTGTATGGGCCAGTTTCGCTTTGGGCTCCTCGAGAGAAGCGCGGCCTAGGCCGCGGTGTAGCCTCCGTCCACGGGCAGGGCGACGCCGGTGACGAAACCAGCTTCGTCACTCGCCAGGTACAGAATTGCCGCCGCGATGTCCTCGGGCTGGCCGAAGCGGCCCAGGGGATGGCGCTCCCGCATGGGTTGCAGCCAGGCGGGATCGGCCATGAAAGGCTTGGTCATGGGCGTCTCGATGACACCCGGGCACACGCAGTTCACGCGGATCTTCGGCGCCCACGTCAGGGCCATCGTCCGGGTCAGGTTGACCACACCGCCCTTCGATGCCGCGTACGCGGGCGAGAGAGAGCCCCCCACCAGGCCGTAGATGGAGGCGAGATTCGTGATCGAACCGTGCCCACTGGCGGCCAGCGCCTCGAGGGCCGCCCGCGAGGCGAGGTAGGTGCCGCTGAGATTCACGTCGAGCACGCGTGTCCATTCCTCCGGGGGTGGCGTGGCGTCGCGCCGCGTCCCGCTCACGCCCGCGGAGTTCACGAGCGTGGTCAGCCGACCGAAGCGATCGAGCGTCGTCTGGACCATGAGGGCGCAGCCCCGCTCGTCGGTCACGTCCACGCCAAGCTCGACCGCCTCCCCGCCCGCCTCGGCGATCATCTTGGCGGTGGCCTGGGCTGCCTCCCGCTCCCGATCGGCACACATGACGCGCGCGCCCTCCGCGGCAAAGCGCCGCGCGGTGGCGCGCCCGATGCCTGAGCCCGCCCCCGTCACGATCGCCACCTTGTCCATCATCCGCATTGCGACCATTGCCTCGTGCCCGCGTCCAGCGGCTAGCCTCGCTCGATGATGTAGATGTGGCGCATCATATCCACGTAGATATTGCCGTCGATGACGTTCTGCCCCTGCGTGTTCTTCTCGATGCCCTTGACCCAAGGCTTGGCGGCGGCGAAGCGTACGACCCACGCGACGGGTACGAAGCCCACGTCCATCTGCATGATCTCCTCGGCCTTCTTGTAGTGCTCGAGCCGCTTCTTCGGATCTCGAGTGTCGCGCCCGGCCTCCAGCTCCTTGTCGAAGGCCTCGTTGGCCCAGGCCTGCCGCTTGCCCGTCGTCTTCTTACCGTAGAAGGTGTCGAAGTACTCGTTGTGCGGGTCCGGATAGTCCATGAACCACCGGATCCAGACGAACTGCAGATCCTGCTTCCAGAGCCGCTCGCGGAACACGCGCTGCTCCAGCACTTCGAGATCGGTCTTCATGTTGAGGCTGTCGAGGAGCACGGCCTGCACTGCCTCGGCCAAGGGCTTGGAACCGAGACCTTCCTCGCGCATCGACAGGGTGATCTTCGGCCAGTTCTTGCCGCCCTCGAACGGAGTTCCCTTGAGCTGCTCGAGGGCTGCCTTCTTGTCGAAGCGCTGGATAGCTTTGATCTTCGGATCGTCGACCGCTCCGGGGAAGCCCGGCGGGATCATGGACCAGGCCGGGATAGCCAGGCCCTGGCTCACCTTGACCACGTTCTCGCGGTCGACGGCGTGAGCCACCGCCCGGCGGACCTTGACGTTGTCAAAGGGGGGCTTGGTCAACTGGGGAAGCAGGTACCAGGTGCCCGGATACGGCTACTGGAAGACATCCCTTTGCATACGCGGGTCGCCCTGAAGCTTCCTGAGGTCGCCCGGCTGGAGCCAAGTCAAGTCCAGCTCGTTATTCTCGTAGGGAAGGGCGCCGGCCTGCACGGGAATGATGGGGACGATGGCTCGGTCAAGATGCACGTCCTTGGCGCCGAAAAAGTGAGGACTCTTCCTGAACACCATCTGCTTGTTGTGCTCCCACTGCTCCATGACGAACGGGCCATTGGTGACGATGTTCCCGGCCTCTGTCCACTTGTCTCCGTGCTTCTCCACCGCTCCTCGGTGGGCGGGGAGGGCCGCCAGGTAGGCGGCGAGGACCGGGAAGTAGCCCCGCGGACCTTCGAGGGCAACTTCGAGGGTCCAGTCGTCCTTGGCCTTCACGCCGACCTCATCACGGTTCGTGACCTGCTTCTTGTTGAAGCCTTCGCCATTCTTGATGTCGTAGAGGAAGGCCGCATAGGGTGCCTTCGTCTCGGGGTCGAGCTGGCGCTTCCACGACCACTCGAAGTCGCGAGCGCTCACGGGTGAGTTGTCGGACCAGCGGCTGTCCTTGCGAATGGTGAAGGTCCAGACGGAGCCGTCCTTGTTGCTCTGGACCTTGGTGGCCAAGTACGGCTCGGCCACGAAGTCGGCGTTGAACACCATGAGCCCCGCGAACAGCCATGGAACACCCGCGCAGTAGAGATCCTTGTTGTAGTCGTGACTGGACGGATCGTTCTGCCACGTTCCTCCGCCACCGACGCGCAGGACCTGCTCCTTGGCGAGCTTCTCGCCGGGGGCGAGCTTGAAGGGCTTGGCCGCCTCGGCCTGGGTCGCGAAGCCAAGCCCGCCAAAGGCGGCCATGGCCCCCACCGCCTTGAGAAAGTCGCGCCGGCCGAGGCCCAATACCTGGAGTCGCTGCTCGAACAAGGCCAGCTGCTCGTCGGGTATGCGCATGTCGTGTCTCCTTGCCTCTCTAGTTCATCTTGGGATCGAGGGCGTCGCGCACCCCGTCTCCGAAGAAGGTGAAGGACAGCATGGTGATGGCGATGGCGATGGAGGGAAAGACGCACAGGTGCCAGTACGAGCGCAGGTACTGCTGATTCTCTCCCACCATCTGTCCCCAGGACGGGGTCGGGGGGTTGATCCCCACTCCGATGAAGGACAGCGCCGCCTCCGTGAAGATGGCCTCGGGAATACCGAAGGTGACCGACACCACGATGGGCGTGAGGGCGCTCGGCAGCACGTGCTTCGTGACGGTCCGGAAGAAGCCCGCGCCCAGGGCGCGCGCGCCCTCGACGAACTCCTTCTCCTTGATGGAGAGCACCTGGGCGCGGGTCTGGCGCGCGATGCCAACCCAGCCCGTGAGCCCGATGGCGATGAAGATGTTCAGCAGCCCCGCCCCGAGCATGGACATGATGAGGATGACGAAGAGCAGCCGTGGAAACGCGTACATCACGTCGATGAAGCGCGTCAGGAGAAGATCCACGCGCCCGCCGAGATAGCCCGCGACGAGGCCGATGGGCACGCCGATCATCACGATGATGACCTGGGCGCCCACGCCCACGAGCATGGACACCCGCGCCCCGAAGATCATGCGCGAGAGCACGTCGCGACCCAGCTGATCGGTGCCGAGCGGGAACTCGCGGGAGGGAAACTCGTAGATCTTGCCGAAATTCGCCTTCGTATACGAGTAGGGCGCAAGGAAGTCCGCGAAGATCGCCACGAGGCAGAGCAGGATCACCGTCACGCCACCCACGACCGCGAGCTTGTTGCGGAGGAGGCGACGCCAGGCATCCCGCCAGAGGTTCGAGGTCTGCGTGGACGGCGCCGCCGCGAGCCCGGCGGCGGCGAGGCTAGTACCGGATGCGGGGGTCGATAAGGCCATAGGCGAGATCCACGAGGAGATTCATGAGAGCGAGGAAGGCGCCATAGATCAGGACCACCGCCATGATCATCGGGTAGTCCCGCCCCGTCATGGATTGCACGAAGAAGCGCCCCATGCCGGGCACGCGGAAGATGGATTCCACGAAGAAGGATCCCGTGCCCACCGCGGCGAACATGGGGCCGAGCAAGGTCACCACGGGGATCAAGGCGTTCTTGAGCACGTGCTTGAGCACGACGGGCTGCTCGGCAAGGCCCTTGGCGCGCGCGGTGCGGATGTAGTCGGATCGGATGACCTCGACCATGCTCGAGCGCGTGAAGCGCGCGATGATGCCG
>QHSC01000175.1:0-5031 GCA_003220345.1 Candidatus Rokuibacteriota bacterium
GTGACTGGCGGCGGCCACGGCGTCGGCCAGGGTCTGGCGCGCGGTTGCCGCGCTGGCGGCCGTGAAACAGGTCAACCCCGCGGCACCCAGTACGGCCTGGGCGTTGAAGCCCTTGTAATCGGGACCAATGCCGTTGACGCCTCCGCTCCCGACAGCGGCGTCGCCATAGATGACCAGCACCTTCGATCCCGTGCGACTGGCCCCCACAGCGGCGTGAAGCCCGTTAGCCGTGGCCGGACCACGGCCGATGAGGGCCACGCCCAGCTCTCCCGTGGAGTAGGCATAGCCCTCGGCCATGGCGATGGCGTTGTTCTCGTGCCGCGCTCCGACGAACTTGACGCCGAGGCCATCGAGCGTCACCGCGAAGACTGCCGTGTCGTCGCTCATCAGCCCGAACACGGTGCGGATACCCAGGGCATGGATGTCCTCAGCGAGGACCTGGAACACCGGCGCGATCCGACTGTCGTTCATATCGGTTCCCTTCAGGCGTGGACGCCGATGATTTTGTCCCAGTCGGTCGCGTGCTGGTAGGCATACGCGACCCGCATGACGAGGGGGTCGTCGAAGAAGCGCCCGACGAGCTGCATGCTGACCGGGAGACCCGCCGGCGACTTGCCCACGGGGAGGGCGAGCGCCGGGTGGCCGGTGTAGTTGAAGGGCTGGGTGTTGCGGCTGCCGCCCCGGCTCGCGGACAGGAGGTTGTCCTCGACGGCCTCGAGGTAGCTCCCCGGCCGATGGTTCTTGGGTGCGGTCATGATGCAGGTGGGCATCACGAGCACGTCGACGTCCGCCAGCGCGGCGTCGTAGGCCTTGATGTAGGTGGGCCGCACGTTCTGGGCCTTGGCATACACGCCGCCGTGATAGTTGCGACGGCTCAGCTCGGCGGCGATGAGCGACAGCTTGGTGCGTGGCGCGAGCACGTCGGCCTGCGAGGCCCACAGCTTGTTGATGGCCGCGATGATGGAGCCCGGGTAGTACGTCCTCGTGAAGGCACCGAAGAAGCCGGTCTTGAATAGCGCCAGCGCGCCCTCGCCCGTGAGCGCAGCCTGGGCGGTTCGGATGGCATGGTGTGCCGGAATGGAAACCTTGGCCACGCCGGCACCCGCCTTGGCCAGAACGTCGACCGCGGCCAGGACCAGTTCGCGCACGTCGTGCTCGGCATCATCGAAGCCTTCCTGCAGCACACCGATGCGCAGCCCCCCGACTCCATCGGCCAGCCGGCCGAGTACGTCCATGCGCGTGGGAACATCGCGCGTCGAGCGAGGATCGTAAGGATCGTACCCAGCGGTAGCCTCGAGCGCCGCCGCCGCGTCCTCCACGGTGCGGGTCATCGGCCCCGTGTAGTCGATGGACTGGTCGGAACCGAACCCGATCCCGAAGTGCGACACGAGCCCGAACGTGGGCTTGTGGCCGATGATCCCGCAGAACGCGGCGGGAATGCGGATGGAGCCGCCCTGGTCGCCGCCGAAGGAGATGTCGACCTGGCGCGCGGCCACGGCCGCGCCCGAACCCGACGACGATCCGCCGGTCACGTGCTCGCGGTTGTGAGGATTGAGGGGCCGGCCGTAATCGCCGACGGCCCCACCGGTGCCGAAGCCGCCACTCAGCCCATTCATCACGTTCTTGCCGATGATGGTGCCGCCCGCCCGCAGGACGCGGGTGACCACGGTGGCGTCGAAGTCGGGAATGAAGCCGTCGAGGGCAAAGGAGCCGAAGCTCATCGGCATTCCGGCGATCGCGATATGGTCCTTGAAGCTGATCGTCTTACCCTTGAGCAGACCTTCGGCAGCGCCCTCGATGCGGCACTTCCACATCCAGGCATTGAGGGGGTCTTCGTGTGGACTCGGCCGCCAACCCGGTTCCCGGCCGGGCGAGACCATCGGCGGCCTGGGCTCTTCCACTCGCGCTTGCACGAAGGCGTCGAGCTGGCTCAGCTGTTCCGTGAGGTGCTTTCGGTAGAGGACGGCCTCGTCCGCACTCAAATGGATGCCCAGCTGCTTGGCCACCGCCACGACTTCATCGACGTCAGGGACCGAGTACATAGGCTTCTCTCCTGTGCTGAAGGATGCGCGACTCAGGCCCGCTTCACGCCGGGTCCGTCGCTGAAGAGTGACGGAACGAACGTATGTGGATCCGCCGGCTCGGTGAGGAGCGCTTCCTGTCGCGGGGTGAGCGGGACATCGGGTGGCGGAAGGACCCGCGCCCGCGACCACGCCATCTGGGAAACGCAATACTTGTAGAGCAGAGTGCGGCGCTCGTGGTCGGCTCTCCATGGGGCGGTCCCGTGCATCACCGCCTCGGAGAACAGCACGACCGACCCCGCCCGCACCTCCGGGATGACCACGCAGGAGGCCTCTTCCGGGGCCTCGTGGATCTGGCGCGGCAGCTTGAAGTTGCTCTTGTGACTCCCGGGAATGCACCAGAATCCCCCATGTGCCGGCCCGGCATCGGTGAGATTCCAGGCCACGACTGTGAACCCCTCGTAGATGCCGTTGGACGCAAAGTGAAAACGCTCTCCCGGCCTGGTGAACGAGTTGAGAGCTGAAGCCCCGTAGTCCGCGTGCATGGACCCCATGGTCTGCCCCTTCTGCATGCGGAGCCCGTAGAGACGGTCCAGCCGAAAGCAGTCCCCGAGCCGAAGGCGAAGAATCGGCAAGATCGCCTCATGATCCAGCAGGCGGCAGAACGGCTCCCCCCAGTTGAGGAAGCCATGATCCGGTCCGTGCTTGCCGGCGGCCGAGCCAAAGCGGATGCTCTCGCGAGGGCTGGGGAGCCGCTGCGCATCGATCAATCGATTCAGCTCGGCCACCTCCGCCGGCCTCAGGACATCGTGGATCACCAGATAGCCGTGAAGATCGAAAAGGTATTGTTGCAGCTCCTGGTCCGACGCGTCCACGGTCACCTCTCCTTTCGCTGCGTCGCGGCGTGTCGACACTGCGCGGCGCGCACGATGGTGCCGAGTATGCCATCGGCGCTCGAAGAGCGGGGGCGAAAGAGATCAGCGGCGGCTCCGCCCTCCTGCTACTCTGCCGGCGCGAGGCGACCGGCTTCGTGGCGGCCCGGGGGCAGATGATGGATGAACCCGCTTGGCACGGAGGAACATCCCGATGGCGATCATCGATTCCCAAGTCCACGTCTATGAGGCGAACACCCCGAAACGGCCCTGGCACAGTGTCCCGAATTGGCCCGATCACGTCACGGGCGACGAGATGGTGGCGGCCATGGACAGGGTCGGCGTCGACGGCGCGATCTTCATCTCCGCCTTTTCCATGTACCGCTACGACGCGAGCTACGCAGTGAAAGTGCAACGGGCTCATCCCGGCCGGTTCGCCCTCGTCAAGCCGGTCGATCCGGATGACCCGGCGGTGGCCGATGTCATCGCCGACTGGAAGAAGACGCCGGGCGCGGTCGGCATCCGGATCATGATGACGAAGGAGGCCGGGCGCGATCCGAACGACCCGGGCCTCGACCGGATCCTGCGCGCCGCGGTGCGGTACGACTTTCCGGTCAACATGCTGTGCTGGGGCAACGTGGGCGCGGGCGCGGCGCTCGTCGACCGCCACCCCGACACGCGCTTCATCATCGACCATCTGGCCATCATGCAGCCTCGAACGCCGCCCGCCCCGCCGCAGCCATGGGCCGATCTGCCGAAGGTGCTGGACCTCGCCAAGCGCCGGAACGCGGTGATCAAGGTCAGCGGTGCCTGCACGCTATCTCGGGAACCGTATCCTTTCCCGGACATCTGGGAACCTCTCGCCCGCGTGTTCGACGCGTGGGGTTTCGAACGCTGCCTGTGGGGTACCGACTGGACTCGCGCCTTCGCCGTCGTCAACTACGAGCAGGCCGTCGACCCGTTCCGCCAGACCGACCGCCTGAGCGACAGCGAACGCGCAATGCTGATGGGCGGGGCCTGCGCGAAGGCGTATGGCTGGTCTCCAAAAAAGGCGTGATCGACCAGCGGTAAACGAGAAGGTTAGCGGTCGTGATGACCCAGACAGCACGATGGGTTAGCGACGTAATCGCTAACCCCTCGCCCTGATTGGTTGCGGGGGCCCGCAACCACCTCGACTCGCCTCACCTTCGAGGTAGACGTCGTCTGAATCGCCGCGTCTATCTCATCTTGTCCCAGAGCCCTTCCACTGAAGGCAATCCGCGGGAATTCACTGGGAATCGATGTGGGAATAGAGTGGGAATCTGGGACTTGGACCGGGTTCCCCCGAAGTCCGTGGCCTCCGGAAGTGATCGCACCTTCCTTGGGCCCGGGACATAAGGTCCCATACTCGGACGCGGAACGCCGCAGGAGCCGATGCCACAGCGTCGTGCACGGCGACATGAGCGGCTTCTACATTCTTCTGGGCGCCGACGGGCCCGTGATCATCGACCTGCCGCAAGCCGTGGACGCGGCGGCCAACAACCACGCGCCGCGCATGCTGGTTCGCGACGTCGACAACCCCGACGTTGACCTCGCCGCACACTTCGAGCACGTCGAGACAACCGCCGACCTGGAGAGCTTCATGCGCGAAATCGATTCCGCGCGGCTCGCGGAGGCGGCCCACCAGATGCGATTGCCGGAGCGCGCGTAGGCGATCGGGTCCGGGCGCGCATCAGCCTGACCATCCGAGGTGGCTGAGAAAATCGCGCGTGCGATCCGTCAGAGGAGATTCGAAGATCTGCCGCGGTGGTCCCTGCTCGACGATCCGCCCGGCGTCGAATACCGCAACCCAATCCGCCACTCGTTGTGCAAAGGCCATCTCGTGCGTCACCACGACCATGGTCATGCCTTCCTGGGCCAGTATCTTCATCACGTTCAGCACTTCGCCGATCGTTTCGGGATCGAGCGCGGACGTCGGCTCGTCGAAAAGCATGACGTCGGGCTCCATCGCAAGGGCGCGGGCTATCGCAACGCGTTGCTGTTGCCCACCCGACAACGCGGCAGGAAGGTTGGGTGCCTTGTCGGCGAGCCCGACCTTGGCGAGCATCGCGGTCGCCCGACGATCGGCTTCCGCTGCGGGCTTTCGCAGCACTGTGCGC
>QHSC01000175.1:5113-10747 GCA_003220345.1 Candidatus Rokuibacteriota bacterium
TCTCGAGACCGTTGGTGCATCGGAGGAGCGTCGACTTTCCCGAGCCCGAGGGGCCGATCAGGCACACGACTTCGCCCGCATGCACGTCGAGCGACACACCCACCAATGCCGTGAAATCGCCGTAGCGCTTCACCACGTCCAGGTAACGAATGATCTTTGCTCCGGCAGCCTTCGCGCGTCCCGCACTGGGTGCGTTCATTCCGTCACCTTCATCCGCCGCTGCATCCAGTCGACGAGCTTGGCCTGCGGATAACCGAGCAGCCAATACAGCCCCGCCATAGCGGTCAGCATTTCCAGCACCCGGAACGTTTGCGCTCGCACCTGCATCGAGACGTAGGCGAGCTCGGTCACCGCGATCACCGACACGAGCGACGTATCCTTGAACAGCGACACCCAAGTGCTCGCGAGCACCGGCAGAATTCGTCGCAGGGCCTGCGGCACGATGACCCTGCGCAACGCCTGTGCACGCGTCATTCCGAGCGCCATCGCCGCTTCGACTTGCCCGCGGCGAATGGAGTTGATCCCTGCGCGAAAGCTCTCGGCGTTGTACGCCGTCACGTTCAGCGACAGCGCCGCGAGCCCGGTTGCGAGTGGCGAGAGCCCGAGTCCCGTCAGGATCGGCAGCACGTAGAACGCCCAATACACGACCAGGATCAGGGGCAGGTTGCGAAAGAGCTCGACGTAAGCGGTCCCAAGCGCGCGCACCGGGCGCCAAGCGTAGAGGCGAAGAACGGCGACGACGATCCCGCAGGGGACCGCGATGGCCATCGTCGCAATCGTGAGCAGAAAGGTCGTCGCGGTGCCGGCGATCAGCGCATCGCGATGCTGCCATACCACGGACCAATCGAGCGTCATCGCCGGTAGCGCCTGCACATGTTCACGACCTGCCCAGATGTGCAACGCGGCGGTAGAAGCGGTCGACGCCGCGTGTAACGGGAAAGAGCATCAGGAAGTACAGCAGCATCGCAAAACTGAATATCTCGATCGGCTGAAAGCTCTGTCCCGCCACCGTTTCGGATTGGCGCATGAGCTCCGGGACGGCGATCACGGAAGCGATCGCGGTGTCCTTGATGGTGATCGACAGCAGTGAGCCGAAGGCCGGCAGCATGCGCACGATCGCTTGCGGAAGGAGGATGCGTCGCACGACCTGGGCGCGGGACATGCCGAGCGCCAGCGCTGCGCGGGTCTGTCCCGGCCGGACCGATTCGATGCCGGCGCGCACGATCTCGGCGGCATAGGCCGCTAGATGGATGGTCAGGCCGATAAGCGCGGCGGTGAATGGGGACATCGTGACGCCGGCTACGATCGGCAATGCGAAGAAGGTCCATACCAGCACTACGAGCACCGGAATTGCACGCATGGAGTCGATGTAGAGTACGATCGGCACGCGCAGCCAGCCGGGGCCGTACAGGCGAAGAAGCGCGATGATCAAGCCGGCGGCGAGGCTCGCGAAGCCGGAGACCGCCGACAAGAGAATCGTGATCCAGACGCCGTAGGCGAGGAATCGCCAGTTGTCGCCGATGACGGCGAGGTCGAATTCCATCGGATGACGGCGGGGTCGCCGGCGCCGCCTACTTCATCGTATCGATGACGCGCGCTTCATCCTTCTTGAGCTGCGGCTCCATTTCTTTTTCGACCGCGCGCGTCCATTGCAGGAAGGCCGGCTGGTTCTTGTCGATGGCCATGCCTACCGGCGCCGCCTTCTCCGTGCTGTTCTGGCAGTTGTTCTCTTTCGGAAGCACCGCGAGCTGCTTGAGCTTCCGCCCCATCGCCACCCACGGAACGCGGTTGATGGGCACCGCATCCGCACGCTTGGCCATCACTTCCTCGACCGGCGCCACGCCCGAGCCGGCGACACCGCGCAACTGTGCCTTCGGGAAGCGTTCCTTGACCCATCCCTCCTCGCCGCCGCCGGTGTAGTAGGCAATCGTGATCTCGGGCTTGTTGAGCTCGTCGACGCTCTTCGCACTCGCAAATTTCGGATTCGAGGCAAGACCGAACATGCACACGCTGGTGCTGGAGTAGATCACGAAGTCGACGGCCTTCAGCCGGTCGGCCGTTTCGGCGAGCGGCGTAACCGAAATGTCGACCTGGTTCGATGCAAGCACGGGCACCTTGGTCTCGTGGCTTACCGGAACCGCCTCGAGCTTCACGTTCAAGCGCTTGGCGTATTCGTTGGCGAGCAGCCACGCGGGACCGCTCCACGCAGGGCCTTGCCCGGTCGTGTTCTCCACCAGCCAAGGCGCGTTCGCGAGCACGCCGATGCGGAGCACGCCGGCCTTTTTGATGGCGTCGATCCGTGGGCTCGCGCCCGGCGCTGGCACAGGAACGTCGGCGAAGGCAGGCGCGCACAGCGCGAGCGCCAGCAGCAGCGCAAAACTACGGTCAATGCTTTTGGACATGGTTCCTCCGGAACTGGCCGGCGTTTACCGGCTGTGGTGGCTGGTCACGATCATCGGCGAGGCGGCGCAGCGTGTCAAACCGCGAGAGGATAGGCAACCTCCGGCGGCGCAGTAGATCACGCGGCTATCCACGAAGACCGCCCCCGGTCGCCGCTGGCCGGACCAAGTCTGCCCCGCACGTACAGGTCATCCAGACGAAAGCGCCCGCTACTCCACCAGCCAGTTCGCAACAGCGGCGATGCTCAGAGAGGAAGGCGACTATAGAGGCTTCGAAGGGAGGCAAGGGGCGCATGGCGGCGCCGATAGTACAACAGCGGGCGCCTGATCGGGAGTGTTGTCAGACTCAGAGAGCCATCGGCCGGCGCTGGCCCCAGCTTGGCTCACGTGAAGCCGATCGGAAGGGCGTCAAAAGACCCCTTACCCGCCAAAACCCGGCGGCCGGGACCACGATCGCGACGCCTGCGACCTAGCAGGGCCCTTATGGAGCTCGCTGGGGGCCCCGCCGGGCCGCCCATAAGACCAGTCAAGCCAGCATTGCCCGTTGGGCAACGGTAGTCACAACTTCCTAACTTCAAAATCTTCTGCTGGCCGTGACCGTGACTTGGCCGTGAGTCGGAACTCTATCCCTTTAGAGGCCCTATGCGCCCCGGAGAAATCCGCTCGCTCACGTGGGCCGGTCTTGATCGCGAGACCTATACAGTTCGGCTCCATGCGAAAGATGCGAAGACTGGGTACGGACGTAACATTCCGGTGACCGGCGCGCTGAGGCCAATCATCGAGCGTCGGTTGGCCGCCAAACGCCTGGACTGTCCTCTCATTTTTCATCGACACGGGCGGCCTGTTGGGATTTCCGCAAGCGCTGGAAGACCGCCTGTGCCACGGTCGGCGTCAAGGGGAAGCTGCTCTATGACCTTCGACGCACGGCACTGCGCAACATGATCCAGGCCGGCGTGGATCCAAGCATCGCGATGAAGATCAGCGGCCACCGAACGCGGAGCATGCTCGATCGGGGCTGGCCGCCGTGACGGCTAACCCCTCGTGTTTTCTGGTTGCGGGGGTCGGATTTCAACCGACGACCTTGGGGTTATGAGCCCACCCAAAGTACGACGGGGCGCTGTAGAAACCAAGCAGTCCAGACACTTCGGCCCGGCTTTCCCACTCCAGTGTTGGGGACTCCTGGGCCCAATTGGGGCTGGTTCGCGTCCACGCCACGGCCAAAAATCTACGCGGCGCGGCGGGCTGCGAACCTCTCTTTCAGGATCTGGAACTCCGGCACTCTGAGCAACCCCTGGACAATGGTAGGCGGGGCAGGGCTCGAACCTGCGGCCTCGGCCGTGTCACGGCCGCGCTCTCCCACTGAGCTACCCGCCTATGCCCTGTGACCTGACCGACCGGCGGTACCCAACAGAGCGAGTCTCGAGCGAGATTGAGGATCTCACAGCGGCGAACCATAGCAGCCGCTCCGTTTTTCCATTAGCCCTGTATCCTGCTGGCGCCACTTGACCTCGTGAGGACGCACGAGTTCGCCATTCAATCACCAGATTCGGAGCACGGGCGCCCTGTCGCCCTCTCTGTCTCGATTCCTTCCCCCTCCTGATTCCATCTGCCGTCGGGCGCGAGGCTCTATCAATTGCTAAGGCCGTTGGCCGTACCCGCAATTGCAATTCCTCAGGAAGTAAATCGCACACCAAAGCCTGTGCTGCATGGGTGCTTAGAATGAACAATTCGGCTCGGTGTGCGGGTGGTCGAGCGGAAGGTATTCGGCTTCTTCACACTCCACCCCTCCTATGCGCGGCGTATCCTCATCTAGAAGGAACTGGCGGACGAGTCGCTGCAGGGTGTCAATGTCGAAGGGCTTGCAGAGCACGAGCGCGCCTGTGCCCTCAAGAAACCGCATGTACTCAGCCGAATCCGCCGTCCCGCTCAAGAAGATGAGCCGCTGCAACAACCGCGGTGCCTGTCGTTCAAGCTCGCGATAGAGGCCCACGCCGTCCAGCTCCGGCATCCGCAGGTCACTCAGGATGAGATCGTATGAGCAGGCCGCGATCTTCTCCAGAGCCTCCCGGCCATTCTTGGCCGTCTCGACCTCGTACCCGACCAACACCAGGGTCTCCACGATGACTGCCGCAACTAGGGGCTCGTCATCGATGACGAGAATGAACGGGCGACGCGTCTGGGCGCTGGGCATGTGATCGACGGGCGGTGGCCACGCTCCTGGACTAGAGGCTGCAAGCCGAAGGCCATCCGCGATAGGCTGGAATATAAAGGGGTTGCCGCGATCTCCAGTTCCCCTCCCTTCCGAAAATCGTCACTCGTGCGCTCGAATGGCGTCCTCCGCTCGGGATCACGTACCTCCCGAGGAGACGAGTGAGTCTGCGATGAATCTCAAAGGGTTGGCATCGAACGTGACGGTTTGCGTCGGAATCCACGCGCGCCATGCCGCACAACGTGTGGCGGATGTTGATGTTCCATTCGTGGCTTGCCTCTTGCTCGAAGAACGGCTGGAGCATAAGTGAGAGCCACGGACAGATGGAGAAACGCCATGAAACTAGGCAGGCGCAGGAGGATCTTTGGCTTCGCTGTGGCGAAAGCGTTGGTGCTGTCGCTCCTGTTGAGCGGCTGCGCCTCGGGCCCTTCCCAGCCCACCTCCGCGACCGCCACTGACAGCTGGGGTCGTTGCGACCGGTCGCGCATGGTCAATTTCATGTTCCTCTGCCGGCAAACCACTGCTGAGCCCGTATCCGATTTGACTCGCTGACGGCATAGTCAGACCGCCCGACGCTTTGACAGCGCGTTTCTGCCTCCTGATACTGTCCCGCCGTGCCTGGGCGGCTACAAGGACACCGGCCACCACATCAAGTTCCGCATGACCGACATTCAGCGTCACCTGCAGCGGAAGGCCAAGGACGGCCGCCCATGAAGGTGATCGAGAAGGTAAAGGTCGGGAAGCGAGGCGATGGCAGCCTGGTCCGAGTCGCAAGGATCGGGTGGAATCAATCAGCCTTCGCCTCGTCGCTCCGCGACTCAGCTCGAACTGCGGCCCTCTCCCCAGAGGGGAGAGGAATCAACCTAAGGGGGATTATCAGGCCCGCCAGTGAAGTGGCAAGTCTCGATACCAGATCCGTTCCTGTCGAGCGGCCGTCGTCGAATTCCTGCCCTGCCGGCGGCGATAACCACGCACGCCGGCAAGCCCTGCGAGGCCCATCCCCAGCAGCAGGAGCGTCGAAGGCTG
>QHSC01000176.1 GCA_003220345.1 Candidatus Rokuibacteriota bacterium
TTCATCGATCGCGGAGGCTTCACCAAGAAGGACGCGCTCATCGACTGGCTCTACGGCACGGCGAAGATGTCGGCGAGCGAGTACTGGGACTACCAGCTCATCCAGAACTACATCTATCCGCGCGCGACCTTCGGCGAGGAGCCGTGGGCCTCGAAGCTCAAGGCGGCGCCCGACGAGCTGATCCCCATGTTCCGCCGCGAGGACATTCACGTGGTGGTGGTCGGCGGCGAGACCAACGGCTACTGGCGCATCATGGGAGCCAACTACCAGAAGACCGTGTCCATCGACGAGTGGCGGTAGGATGACCGTCGTCCTCTGCCTGCTCGTCGCGCTGTTCGCCTTCGCCTCGCCCGCGCGGGCGCAGCAGACGGTCAGGATCGGCACCACGCCGGCCGTCACTTTCCTCGCGCTCTACGCCGCCGATCAGCTCGGCTACTTCAAGGCGGAAGGGCTCAGCCCCCAGTTCGCGGACTTCGAGGGCGGCGCGGAGGTGACCACCGCGCTGGTGGGCGGCTCCATCGATCTGGCCGGGACCTATGTCGAGCGGCCCATGATCCTGGCCGAGAAGGGCTTCGCATCCAAGAGTCTGCTGGCCATCCTCAACCGGAACCCTATCTTCCTGGTGCTCAGGAAGAGCCTGCCCGCCACCGACGTCAAGGGCCTCAAGGGGACCAAGCTCGGCATGACGCGAGCGGGAAGCGCCACCGACCTCGCGCTGCGCGCGCTCCTCCGGGATGCGGGGCTGGAGCCGGACCGCGACGTGGCCGTCATCGCGGTGGGCAGCTCGACCTCGGCCGCCGCGGCCCTGCGCGCCGGGCAGATCGACGGCTTCATGGGCGGCGAGCCCGGGGGCGCCATCATCGTGCACCAGCTCAAGCTGGGCCGCTATTTCATCGAGCCCATGCGCGACCAGGGGCCCCCGTTCCTCCGGAACATGACCTTCCCCACGCTCCAGACGAGTGACCGCTTCATCCAGAGCAATCCGCAGATCGTCGAGCGAGCGGTCCGCGCGGTGGTCAAGACTCAGAAGCGACTCCGGGAGGATCCTGACGCGGCCGTCGGGGTTGCCCAGAAGATCTTCCCCGCCCTCGACCCCGATCTCCTCCGCAGCATCATCGGCGTCTACAAGAAGGCGTACTTCCCGGCCATCACGGAAGAGGCGCTGCGCACGGTCAACCAGTTCCAGAAGCAGGCGGGCGTGGTGAAGAGCGATTTTGCCTACGACAAGATGGTGGCGGTGCAGTTCAAACATCTCTGGGAGCAATGACTATGCTGCGCTATGGCTACGAGGCGCCCGCCTTCTCCCTTCCGTCCACGAGCGGCCGCGAGGTGACGCTGGCGGAGTTCAAGGGTGTGTCCGACGTCGTGCTGCTCTTCTACTGCTACGACTGGGGAGGCATCTGAACGCCCGAGCTCTGCGACCTCGGCGGGGTCGCCAAGGAGCTGGAGTCCGTGGGCGCCGTCATGCTCGGGATCAGCGGCGACTCGCCGTTCTCGCATGCCGAGTTCCAGAAGCGCCACACGCTGCCCTTCCCGCTCCTGAGCGACGTGCACCGGCGGGTGATCCAGGCCTACGGGGTCTGGGACGAAGAGCGCAACGTCGCGTACCGCTCGAGCTTCGTCATCGACCGCGAGGGCCGGCTGCGGTGGTCCCAGGCCGGCGACCGGCAGATGGTGCGGAGTACCGCGGAGATCCGGCGCGTCCTCGACGTGATCCGCAAGCTTCGTTCCGCGGGATAAGCGGAGCCCGCCCCCTCACCCTGCCCTCTCCCCCAGTGGGGGAGAGGGGTACGGCACCGTCAGGCGAGCTCGGGGATGACCCATCGCGGCCGCTCGCCGCTGGCCACGCGCTGGATGTTGTCGAAGCCGTTGCGGAACCGCGCCGTCCAGTTCTCCCAGGTGGGCCCGGCCGAGTGCGGCGTGAGCGTGACGTTGGGCAGCGAGAAGATGGGATGGTTCGCCGGCGGGGGCTCTTCGATGAGGACATCGAGCCCGGCGCCCGCGATCTGCCCCTTGGTCAGTGCGTGGTGTAGCGCGGTCTCGTCCACCACCGGCCCGCGGCAGGTATTGACAAGGATGGCCGTGGGCTTCATGAGCGCGAACTCTTTCGAGCCCAGCAGACTGCGCGTGCTGTCGGTGAGCGGCACGTGCAGGCTGACCACGTCGGAGGTGCGCAGCAGCTCTTCGAAGAGGACGAAGCGAGCGCCGAGGGCGTCCTCCTGGTCCTCGTTGAGGCGCGCGATGTCGTAGTACTGGACGCTCATGTCGAAGGCCGCCGCGCGCCGGGCCACCTTCTTGCCGATGTTGCCGAGGCCCACGATCCCCAGCGTCTTGCCGGAGAGCTCGTAGACGCGCCCTTCGGCCAGGTTGGGCGAGCGCCACTTCCCCGCCACGACGTCGTTGTGATACCGGACGAGCCGCTTGTAGACGGCGAGCATGAGCAAGATCGTGTGCTCGGAGACGGCGATGGCGTTGGCGCCCCCGTTGGTGGCCACGGGCACGGCAGCCTTGCGCGCCGCCTCGATGTCGACCCGGTCGTACCCCGCGCTGGTGAGCTGCACCAGGCGAAGCTTCGGCATGGCCCGGAAGAACTCGCCGCCCATCTGGCGCGCGAAGCCGAGATAGTACTCGGCCTCGGCCGCTGCTTCATAGAACTGGGGCGTCCCCACGTCCGCCACCACCAGCTCGAAACCGGGCGGGGTCAGGGATCGCGCGATGTCGAGGATCGAGTCGTCCTGCCGGGGGCCAACGAGGATCTTGACGGCCATACTGGGCTCCTTTCACTGCTGAATGAGCGAGATCGGCACCTGCGAGCGCTATCGGCTGCTCATCCTATGTCGGACCTCCGCCCTCCGCAACCAGCACCGAGGACTCGGCCAGCGTGTATGGTTTGCTGGGTAGATACTTCTCTAGGGAACACGGCCAGGCTTCCCGATGGGTGTCGAGATTGCCTCAAATGCCATTTGAACCGGCCCTCTTCCCGTCAGTCCTCATTGGCATGCGGGTTGCGCGCGTAGGTCTGAGGCGCTCCTGCCGGGTTGCCCTGGTTTGCTGAGAACCATCCCGGGATCCGCCGGCTGATCCCGCTAGAGGAGATGGCGTATGCGGATCTCGGAAGAGCAGGTGCAGGGCCTCGACGCGTACTGGCGGGCGGCCAACTACCTGACCGTCGGCCAGATCTATCTTCAGGACAATCCGCTGCTGCGGGAGCCGCTGCGTCCCGAGCACATCAAGCCGCGGCTCCTCGGGCACTGGGGGACGTCGCCGGGCCTGAGTTTCATCTACGCGCATCTCAACCGCCTGGTGAAGGAGACCGACACCAGCGCGATCTACCTGGCGGGGCCCGGGCACGGCGGTCCCGCCATCGTGGCCAACGTTTACCTCGAGGGAACGTATTCGGAGATCTACCCGGAGGTCTCTCGCGACCTCGAGGGCATGCGTCGACTCTTCCGCCAATTCTCCACGCCCGGCGGCGTGCCGAGCCATGTGAGCGTTCCCACCCCAGGCTCGATCCACGAGGGCGGCGAGCTCGGCTATGTGCTCGCCCATGCCTTCGGCGCGGCCTTCGACAACCCGGACCTGCTCGTGGCCGCAGTGATTGGCGACGGCGAGGCGGAGACGGGACCCTTGGAGGGCGCCTGGAAGGGCATCAGCTTCCTCAACCCGGGCCGGGACGGTGCGGTGCTGCCGATCCTGCACCTCAACGAGTACAAGATCGCCGGGCCCACCGTCCTGGGCCGGTCCGACGACGCGGAGATCTCGAGCCTCCTCGAGGGTCATGGCTACGAGCCCCACTTTGTCGAGGGTGACGATCCGGCGGTCATGCACCCGTGGTTCGCAGAGACTCTGGACGCCTGCTACGCGAAGATCCGCGCCATCCAGGCCGAGGCGCGTCGGAGCGGCGCGGCCAGCCGGCGGCCCCGGTGGCCTGTCCTCGTGCTGCGGACACCCAAGGGCTGGACCGGACCGAAGGTCGTGGACGGGGTGCCGATCGAGGGCACGTTCCGTGCTCACCAGGTCCCGCTGGCCACCGTGAAGGAGAACGACGCGCACCTGAAAATGCTCGAGGCCTGGATGCGGAGCTACCGGCCGGAGGAGCTCTTCGACGAGCGCGGCCGCC
>QHSC01000177.1 GCA_003220345.1 Candidatus Rokuibacteriota bacterium
CGGGGGCAGGGCGATGGTGTCGCCCTTCTCCAGGCGCACCTTGCGATCTTCCTGGCCGTCCACCCAGGCCTCGGCGACGCCGTCGAGGATGTGCAGCACTTCCATGTACGGGTGGGAATGCACGGGCGCGACGTAGCCGGGCTCGGACGTCTGGATGCCCGTCCGGATCGGCGTGGTGCCGTCATCGTCGCCCAGGATGAGCTGGTAGGTGGCATCCGGTCCGAACTTCACGACCTCTGTCTCGCTGAGACGAACCACCTTCACGTCAGCCATGACCTTCCTCCCGGATGAATGAACCGCTAGAACGTGGAGCGAGTCTAGACGCGGAACCGCACCTTGTCAAAGCTTCCGCGTATTCCTGGATGCTTGCTTCGGGGCGTACCGTGAAGACATGGGTGCGCGCGCATGGGATTGGGCTCTCGGCTTCGTCTCGGCGCTGGTCGCTGTCATCTGGCTTGCGGCAGCGCCGGCAGCCCAGACGACCGCTCCCGCTCCGCAGGCTCCGCCTCAGGAGCCGCCCGGCACGGCCGCCCCCGCTTCAGTGGTCAGCGAGCTCCAGGCCGAGCTCAACACTGCCGTCCAGCAGATGCAACGCCGCGATACCGAGGGTGTGCTGAGCCATGTCTCCGAACAGTATCGGACGGGCCCGTTCACCAAGGCTGGTCTGCGCGGACAGCTTCAGACGATGTTCGCGCTCTACGACACTCTCACGGTGCGTGTGCGCATCGATACGGTCCGAATGCTCGGCGACCAGGCCTGGGTCTATTCCACGGGAGACGTCAACGGGCGCCTGCAGTGGGTGGGGCGCTGGGTGCCCGTGCTCTCCTGGCAGCGCGAGCTCGAGGTGGCGCGGCGCGAGAACGGCGTGTGGCGGCTGATCGGGTATCAGCAGTAGCCCCCTCACCCTGCCCTGTCCCCCGTTGGGGGAGAGGTTATGAGGAGTAGCTTGGCTAGTCGCCTAGCCAGACCGTGTCGAGCTGGTTGTTGAGGAAGTGGCTGGGCGTGATCGTCCAGCCGCGGACCCGCGCGTTGTGCGGCACGATCCGATGCCACTGCAGGGTGTAGATGTAATGCGCCTCCTCGTCGAGGAGCCGCTTCTCGAACTCGCGGATCAGCTTCCGGCGCTCCTCGCGGTCTGTGGCCCGGCTCTGCTTCTCGTAGAGCTCGTCGAGCGCGCGATCGGTGTAGCGGCTGTAGTTGACGGGGCTCCGGTCGAGGGACTGGAACTTGAAGAGGGCGAGGTCGGGCTCGACGATGTAGCTGCAGTGGAAGTCGGCGGCGACCTCGAAATTGCCGCTGCGGATGTCCGCATAGAGCATGCCGAGCTCGAGCGTCTCGATCTTGGCGGCGAGGCCGATCTGCCGCCACTGGTCGGCGAGCCAGACCCCGAGCGCCACGTAGGGATTCGGGATCCCGCGATTCTTGAACGTGAAGGTGAAGCCGTCCGACACGCCCGCCTCGCGGAGCAGTCGCCGGGCTTCCGCGCGCGCCTTGACGACGTCGCGGCCATAGCCGGCGAGCCGCTCCAGCTCGGCCGGCGTGGCGGCGAACGGTGTCCCGGGCCCCTGTACGCCGGCTACTTCCTTCAGGATGGTGATCTTCGAGAGCGCCTGGGCGCCCTGCCAGCGGTCCAGGGCCAGGGTCAAGGCCCGGCGGACCCGCTTGTCGTTGAAGGGCTTGCGCTCGTGGTTGAGGGCGAGCGGGTTGACGCACTCCCACGGGCTCTCCTGCACGGTGATCTTCGATCCGAGCGCGGCCACCAGGGTGTCCCGCTCCGGCGGCGAGAAGCCGCGAAACTGGATCATCGCCCGCTGGCCGCGGATCGCCCCCACCTGCATGGCCGCGTCCGGCACGAAGAGCGCGCGGTAGCCGTCGAGGTACGGCTTGCCCTTGTCCCAGTAGCTCGGGTTCTTCTTGCCGATCCAGTGCGAGCCCTTGACGTACTCCACGAAGGTGAAGGGGCCCGTGCCCATGATGTTGCGCTCGTACCAGCGCATGTCGCGGGCCAGGATCTCGGCCTTGTAGATCCAGTTGAAGGGCGAGGCCAGCGAGGGCAGGAACGAGGGTGAGGCCCACTTGAGCCGGAAGACGACGGTCTGGGCATCCGGCGCCTCCACCGCCTCCACCACGAGGTATTCACCCTTGCGATTGGAGGCGACGCCGGGCGGCGGGAAGATGACCTTGTCGTAGCTCGCCTTGACGTCCCGCGCTGTGAGCTCGCTGCCGTCGTGGAAGCGCACGCCCCGGCGGAGCGTGAACGTGTAGGTCCGCCCGTCGCGGGAGGCCGCCCACGACTCGGCCAGATCCCCCACGATGCGGGTGCCGCTGCGATCGAAGGGATCGACGCGGAGCAGCGTGCTGTAGTGAGGCGCCGCGGGATGGACGATGGCGAAGGTCTCCTCGCGGTGCGCGTCGTACGACGGCGGCTCCGCGGGGACCACGAAGACCAGCTCGCCCCCATGCCGCGGCGCCTCCTGCGCCGCCGCCGGCAGCGGGAGAGCAGCCACCAATAGCGCGCCGAACACCATCCCTCTCCCCCAACGGGAGAGAGGGCAGGGTGAGGGGGCAGGAACCTTGCGCACACGTCGGCCCCTCACCCTGCCCTCTCCCCAGAGGGAAGAGGGATGAAGAGGCTCAGACGTGGATGGCGACCTTGAGGGCATTGCCCTTCCGATTCACGTAGGTGTCGAACGCGTCGTTGATCTGGTCGAGCGCGAAGTGGTGACTGATGATGGGATCGGCCACGAGCTTGCCCGCGCTCATGAGGGCCAGCGATCGGCCGCAGTTCATCCCGCCCTCGCCGCGCGCGGCGTAGATCCGCACGTTGCTGCGCACGGCGAGGTTCATGTCCATCTCGACGGGGCCCGCGTACCACGCGACCACGCCGATGCGCCCGCCCCGCTTCACGTTCTCGAGCGCGTCCTGCATGGACGAAGGGCCACCCGCGCACTCCAGGATCGCGTCGGCGCCCTTGCCGCTCGTGTACTCGCTCACCTTCGCGGCCAGGTTCTCGCGCCGCACGTTGATGATGTGGTCGGCGCCGAGCTTCCGGCCGATCTCCAGGCGCTCGTCACGCGTCCCGCTCAGGATCACCCGCTCGGCGCCCATCGCCTTGCAGAGCTGCACCGCCATCAGCCCGATGGGCCCCGGCCCGAGCACGAGCACGGTCTCCCCCGCCATGTAGCCGCCCATGAGGTCGATGGCCCACAGCGGCGAGGCGGCCGTGGTGACCATGCAGGCCTGCTCGAAGGTGAGCGAGTCGGGGAGCCGGTACAGCGTGTTGATGTGGTTGACCGCGTATTCCGCGAAGCCGCCGTCGCACGTGAGCCCCTTGGCCCGATGGCCCTTGGCGAGGTTGCCGTAGTTGAGGCAGGACGTGTACCAGCCCTTGATGCAGTTCTCGCAGCGCTCGCAGCCCTTGTGCACCTCGACGGCCACGCGATCGCCCACGCGGAACTCGTCCACGCCCGGTCCCAGGACGGCCACCGTGCCCGCGTACTCGTGGCCCATGATGAACTGGCCTTCCGGCTGACCCTGGAGCTTGCGGTGAAGCACCTTGACGTCGGTGCCGCAGATCGAGGCGACCTCGACCTTCAGGAGCACCTCGCCCGGCCCCAGCTCCGGCACCGGCCAGGACTGCACCCGCATCTCGTCCGCTCCGTGGAGAATCACGGCCTTCATCGTGGACGGAATCGACATCACGTCGCCTCCTCTGAAAGACTCGCTTCGGCGCCCATGTTAGCAGGCCCGCGCCCCGACACGCCCATCCTTGGCTTTCCGATTCTCGCACCCAAGCCGGTGTAATCTAACGTCGCCGTGGGAAGGCCGCAACGCTGTTCCGCGGGGCCCGACGGAGGTCGCCACGCTGGGGCCGTTGAGGCAGACAGCGCTTCGCGCCGCAGCCGATGTCGAGCGTTACGCGCAGGAAGAAGGAGGGCATGCCGGTGTTTGATCTGGACCGGTTCAAAGCAGACTGCAGCGCCGCTGCAAGTGGCCGGGCGGGGCAACAGGCGATACGTGAAATCGTGGCCCGGGCGGTCGAAGATCCCCGGTCGGTTCGGAAGGCGCTCGGAGAGCCAAGTCGCGCCGAGGTCCAGACGCTCCACCGCTCGTCTGATCTCACGATCCTCAACGTCATCTGGGGGCCCCGGATGACCGTCATGCCC